>PBYL01000193.1 GCA_002729595.1 Thalassovita sp.
AATTTCTGAATGAAAAAATTAAAATGATTGGGAATTTTTTTAAATTAGTTGTTAATGATGACTTAAGTGAATCACTGTGGGATACCATAAAGTAAATAGCGAAAATGAAATAACGCTTGTACAGGAACTAAAGACAGGCAATGAAACGGCATTTAAAAAGCTTTTTCATAAGTATTATCACAAAATATTTTTTTATGCACTCAGCTATCTTAAGATAAAAGAAGATGCAGAAGAAATTGTGCATGACACTTTTGTGCAGATTTGGAACACCAAAAACGGACTTGACGATCAAAAGTCTTTTGAAGGATATGTGAGAATCATATCTAGAAACTTGATTTACAACCAGATAAAGAAAAAAAGCTATCATCAGCTTTATCTGGATTATGTAAAAGCCAAAAAAGAAGAAGCCTCTTGTAACACCGAAGAGCAAATTAATTTTGCCGAGCTTAAACAACTAACCAACGAGGCATTCGAAAACCTACCCCCTAGACGCAAAGAAATCTACCGACTTAGCAGAATTGAAGGTTTGAGCCATCAAGAAATTGCACAAACTTTGGGCATTACTGTAAATACAGTAAAAGACCAGATGAGCAAAGCATTAACCGACATCAGAAAGTATCTGACAAAGAGTGCGCATGTGCCTCATGGTCTGCTTTTTTTATTCCTGATAAAATTTTTGAAAAATTTTTTCTAACAGGATCGTACCTCTAGCACACTTAATTGTATATAGTTTAGAAAGCAAAAATAACACTAGCATATCTTCGATTTTTCGAGGGTATTAAATAACTAGCTTTCGCTAATATGAAAATGAAAAACCGATGAAAAAAAAGAAAGTATGGAAATACTTACATAACCATGCGTCTGAAAAAGAAGCCATGGACTTTATTGACTGGATTAAAGACCCAGCTAATAAAGAAGAAGTTATGGAGGTGATGGGAACCAGCTGGGATGAGAACGACTTCGATTCACAACAATCTACAAATAAAGATTCCAAATTAGTATATAATAAAATTAAGGCGAGTATTGCCAAACAGGAAACTCTCCGCAATAACTTACACGTTCACAAACCTTTTCAGGTATGGAAATACATTACTGCTGCCATTGTGGTTTTTGGTGCTTGGGCAGGTTTTCAGTTTTATCAATCCGAATTAAATAAAGTAGAAGAGCCAATAGTTGCAGTAGCTTTCAGAGAAAAAGTAAATCCTTCGGGCAAAAGATCTATCCTTACATTGCCAGATAAAAGTAGAATCTGGTTAAACTCCGGCAGCAGCTTGCGTTACCCTGATCATTTTTCTGATACTGCCAGAATAGTTTACTTAAGTGGCGAAGCCTTTTTTGATGTAGCCAAAGACAGCCTCAGACCTTTTAAAGTAATTTCGGGAGATATTGTAACAGTAGCAGTTGGTACTTCTTTCAACATAAGAGCCTTTCCAGATAAAGAAGATATTGAAGTTGCTTTAACCAGTGGTAAAGTAAAGATTGAGAATACTCATAACAACGTAAAAAACGAAAAAGAGGCAATGTTTCTAGTTCCTGGAGAGAATATAGTTTACAGGAAAGATTTGCTAAAAATAGAGAAGGGACATTTCGATACAAACACAGTTAGCTGGAAAGATGGCATTATCTATCTAAAGAATGCAGGGCTAGAAGAGATCACCGAAAAGCTGGCTTTGTGGTATGGAGTGGAGTTCGAAGTAAAGAACAAGGCGAAGATTTTATACAATGGTTCTTTCGAAAGAAAAAGCCTCAGACACGTAATGGAGGGAATTTCTCTGGCAACAGGCATTCACTATAAATTAGACGAAAAGAAAGTTACTATATACTAAATTTTTTGAATTATGAAATGCAATACAAGCTAATAAGATATTAGTGGTCTTTAGCATCAGACTACTAAAAAAGCCTTTAAAATGCCGGGAATAATGTTTGGTCGCGCTATCTCCGGATTCTAAAGGCAATGGATTTTTAGTAATTATTTACCAAAAACAATTAAAAATATGGAATTGAAAATACTAAGACAAATTTTGCTTATGTCTAAGCATGCGATTTTTGGCCTTATCATTCAGTGTATGCTCTACAGCATCATACTGGCGAATAATGGTGTAGCTCAAAAGGCCAGCATAGAGGAGATTTATGTGAGTTTCGAATTAAAGGATGTTCCTGTAGAAGATGCTTTTAAAGTATTAGAGCAGCGCACAGATTTTAAATTCAACTACGATAAGATTGTTTTAAAAGAACAACAAAGAATCACTGCGTTTGCCAAGAAAGAATCTCTAGCAAATGTATTGAGAGATATATCTAAAACTACTGGATTACAATTCACCCGAATTGACGAAAACATTCATGTTAGCAAAAAGAAGAATGCTACTGCTTCTGTTACAGAGGTAATAAGTGAAGAAGATGTAGTTCAAACAAGTATTTCAGGTACAGTTACTTCTGTTGAAGACGGTTTGCCATTACCAGGTGTAAGTATTCTTATTAAGGGTTCTTCTACTGGTGCAGTTACCGATTTTGAAGGTAATTATCGCATCACAGTAAATCAGGGATCTATTTTACAATTCAGTTATATTGGATTTAAAAGTAAGGAGATAGAAGTTAATAACCAGTCTGTAATTAATGTGAGTTTAGATCCAGATTTGGAGCAACTAGAAGAAGTTGTAGTAATTGGTTATGGTACTCAGAAAAAAGCGGATATTACTGGTGCGATCGCTACATTAGAACCAGAAAACGTTACCGAAAGACCACTTAACAAAGTTGATCAAGTCTTGGTAGGTCAGTTGGCTGGTGTTCGCGTAAAACAAACCAGTGGTTTGCCAGGGAAAGGATTTAGTATTCAAGTAAGGGGTACAGGTTCAATTAATGCGAATAATGAGCCATTGTACGTAGTCGACGGTTTCCCATTAGAAGCTTCGTCTCAATCTTCTTCAGGAGGTTTTAGCAATGGTAACCCACTTAACAACCTCAACCCAAATGATATAGAATCTATCCAAGTTTTAAAAGATGCGGCTTCTGCTTCAATTTATGGTTCTAGAGGTTCTAATGGTGTTGTTTTAATTACTACTAAAAAAGGTAAAACTGGTAAACCTCAAATCAGTTTTAACACCTACACAGGTTGGAGCGAAACAGTAAAAAAACTAGATGTTTTAAGTGCAGATGAATGGGTTGACAGACAAATTGAACACATCAATTATGCTTGGGTAAAAGACCACGCAAGCGATTTAGGTGCTACTTCTAGCCAAACAAATGAAGAAAGAAGAGCATTGCTAGGTTTGCCAGAAGGTAGTGTAAACACCAACTATATGTTTGACGACAGATGGTTCGACGAAAACCACGAAGGGCTAGATTATCTTGATTACCAAGACCTATTCTTTAGAAAAGGATTTATGCAAAACTATCAGTTATCTGCAACTGGCGGTACCGAAATTGCGAAATACTACATCTCAGGAGATATGTTTGATCAAGAGGGTGTGGCACTTGGTGTAGATTATACAAGATATAGCGCCAGAGCAAACGTAGAGTTAACGCCAAATAAAAAACTGAGATTCGGTCTTAACCTTTCTCCATCTTACAGTATTGCAAACGACCCAGGTGTTGAAGGTAAAGATGCCATTACACACATCGTAGTAGGTACTTCACCAGTGGTTGAATCTTATGCAGGTCCTTATGGTAATAACGTAGGTGAAAATGCTCCATACGCTTGGGGTACTTCTAGACCAAGTCCTTTGGCAGAAGCAAGAGAAAAGATAGGTACAGGAAAAACTTTTAGAACCATCAGTACTATTTTTGGTGAGTATGAAATACTAAGTGGACTTAAGTTTAAAGCAAGTGTAAACTACGATGTACATAATTATAACCACAAAAGCTGGACGCCTTCTTATGTAAACAGAAACAGAACAGCCTCTGCGGGTTATTCAGGTTATACGAGACAAAACTTTGTACAAGAAAACACACTGAATTATTCTAAAACTTTCGGTAATCACAACCTATCAGTATTAGGTGGTTACTCTTACAGTTTATACAAATTTGAAGCTTTCAGTCTAAGTGGAACTGGTTTTGCCTCAGATGAAGTAACCACAATAAATGCTGCAACCAGTGTTTCTGGTTCTTCAAGCGAATCTAAAAACGTATTGATTTCTTACTTCGGTAGAGCACAATACAGCTTTATGGATAAATACCTTTTCTCTGCTAGTATCAGACGAGATGGTTCATCTAAATTCGGTGACAATACTAAATGGGGTATTTTCCCTTCTGCATCTGTTGGTTGGAGAATTTCAGAAGAAGCATTTATGCAAGGTATTGAGCCTATAAGTGATTTTAAAATTAGAGCGAGTTGGGGTATTGCAGGTAACAACGGTATTGGGGATTACGGTCATGTAGCTACTTTGGCAAATTCAAACTATAGCTTTGGTGGATCTTTGGTAAATGGTCAAGCTCCTGATCCAGAAAATTTCCCCAATCCTGATCTAAGTTGGGAAGAATCTGAAACTATAGATATTGGTTTTGATTTAGGATTATTAGACAACAGAATTTTTACTTCATTCGATTATTATACAAAAAGGAATTCAAAATTATTGTTAGAAATTCCAGTACCCACCGCAAGTGGATTTCAAGATGCACTTACAAACATTGGTGAAATCCTAAACAAAGGTTGGGAGGTAGAAGTATCAACCCGTAACCTTGTTGGAGATTTTAAATGGAATACGAAAGTAAACTTTAGTCACAATACGAATGAAGTTAAAAAACTTGGCCCTAACAATACGCCAATCTTAGGCGGTGCATTCGATATTTACCACAACATTCTTGAAGTGGGCAGACCAATGTACACATTATATTTAGTACAAGAGATTGGTATACTTACTTCAGAAGATATTGCGAATGGTTATCCAGTTTATGGAAACGAAGAAGCTGGTGACCCTAAATACCTTGATGCAAACGGCGATGGTGTTATCGATGCAGACGACCGTACTTATTCTGGTCATCCAAATCCAGATTATGTTTGGGGTATCACAAACAACTTTAGCTACAAAGGTTTCGATCTTTCGATCTTAATGCAAGGTCAATGGGGTGGAGTTATCTACTCAACTTTCGGCCGTGCTATGAACAGAACAGGTCAAGGTAAAGCAGATAACCACTTAGGTTACATTAGAGACAGAGTAAGATGGGAAGAAGACGGTGTAATTACTGCTGAGGATATTGAGGGTAAAGTGAGAAAATCTCCATCTAGCTTTGGTAGAATCAAAAATACAGACTGGAGATACCCTAACGATTACTGGAGAGTAAGAAACATCACACTAGGTTACGACTTAGGTTCATTGTTCCAGTCTAATGTAATTAGTGGTGCAAGAGTTTATGTTACTGCAGAAAACTGGTTCGGTAAAGACAAATACTACGGTGGTTTTAACCCTGAAGCAGTAAACAACAGTGGTGACGATTATGGTGCATTCCCACTTTCAAAATCTATGATTTTTGGTGTAAACCTTAAGTTTTAAACAAAAACATTGAAGAAAATGAAAAGAAAAATTTTAATTATACTAGCAGTAATAGGGATGTGGGCTTGTGAAGATGATCTGATTCAAGCTCCTATCTCAAGTTCAAGTTCATTAAACTTCTATCAAGATGAAGATGATTTTGAACAGGCTGTAAACGCTACTTATAATGCTTTAGACGGATATGCGGTGAGACAATTTATGCTATCAGATATTCGCTCAGACATTATTTATTCTCCAGGAACTGGCGTACGTGATTGGAACCCGATTAACAATTTTGAAAGCACATTGGCTACTAACGCACTAATGAGTTCTGCATGGGACGAAAACTTTAATGGAGTGCTAAGAGCCAACACCGTGCTCGACGAAATTAACGAATCACTTGTGCCTGATGATGATACACGAAACAGATTAATAGGCGAAGCTAAATTTTTAAGAGCCTTATTCTATTTTGATCTAGTACGTTGGTTTGGTAAAGTTCCTGTTTTTGATCATGTAGTAACACCAACAGAAGCTTTAGAAATTCCAAGATCATCGGTAACAGAAGTTTATGATTTAATCGAATCAGATTTAAATGATGCGATTAGTGTATTGCCAGAGTCTTACACTGTAAAAGGTAGAGCTACATCGCTAGCGGCAAAAGCTTTATTGGCAAGAGTGTATTTAACCAAATCAGGACCAACTTATAATATTGAAGGTCCGGGCTTAGATGCAAACCTATATTCAGATGCACTTAGTTTGTTAAATGATGTAATTAACAGCGGACAGTTTGCATGGGTAGATGATTATGCATCCATCTTCAGCTACGATAATGAAGGAAACTCTGATATAATCTTTGATGAGCAAAACATCAATGATCTTTCAACTGGAGATAGAGGAATTGGTACTACATTACCAACAGATATGTATGATGAGGCTTATGGTAGAACTGTAACCACTTTTGCTGGCGGTGTTCCGGGTGATTCTCCAATTAGACCTTCAGAATCATTTTTAGCATCTTTTGATGAAGATGATATAAGAGACGATTTTGCAATACTTCCATTTTATATAGACGATAATGACAATCAGATAAATAATGAGCAGTTTGTAAAATTCTTAGACTTAACCGAGCTACCTGCCGACCGCTTTAATTGGGGTATTAATTTCCCAATTATCAGATACACAGACGTATTAATGATGAAGGCAGAAGCATTGCTACAATCTGGTGGAAGCCAAACAGATATTGATGCTATTGTAAATATGGTAAGAGAAAGAGCAGGGCTTGAAGCTGTAAGCGATGTAGATTTAGATATGTTACTTGAAGAAAGAGCCAAAGAATTTATGGCAGAAGGTTTACGCTGGCATGATTTAGTAAGAACCGGAAAAGTTTTAGAAGTGATGAATGCTTGGGAAGTTGAGGATGATGCTTCTGAAAAGATTGATGGAGTAAATGCATACGAAATTATTTATGCAATTCCATTAGATCAGCTAGATGTAAAAGAAGGCTTGTACGAACAAAACGATGGGTATTAATTCAATTCATATTTCATGAGACTTAGATGTCTTTCTTAATAAAAATGGGGAGGAGTTTTCCTCTCCATTTTTTACAAAAAAACTCGCAAAACACAGAAATTGGCTAATATCTCCTTAATTTTCTAATAAATTCTACTGCCAATTGAAACAAGGAAATTTATGAAACTATCAAAATTTACTTTACTAATCTTATCAATATTGGTATTCAACTTTGGAGCTATCGCACAAACCGGTATTGGTAACTATCAGTCAGGTTTTAAGCAGGAGGGAAATATCATTTACTTCTCCAATGAAAATGCTGATGTTCAACTTGAATTTTGCACACCGGAAATCCTGCGAATCAGAAGTAGTTGGGATAGAAATTTTGAAGCCAATGAGCCTTATATGGTAAGTAAATACGATTGGCCAAACGTAAACATCACTACTAAAGAAGAAAATAATCAATTCAATATCAGCACAGAAAAGCTCGATATTCAAATCAATAAAAGTCCATTTTCAATCACCATCTCAGATAAAAATGGCAAAGTGCTACTAGCTGACCACGATACAGGTCATTTTACTAGCGATAAGCAAGTAGCAGTTACAAAGAAATTATTCCCCGACGATCACTTCTTTGGTTTTGGAGAAAGAATGGATGTGTTAGACAGAAGAGGGAAAAAAGTAGAATTAAATGTGGGTAGAGGTATTGGCAGACCGCACATAATTGGTGCATATAATATTTTAAAAGCCAACTATTGTCCGGTTCCTTTCTTTATGAGTACAAGAGGTTATGGCATATTCATGCATAATCCTTACGAAACAGATTGGGATATGGGAAATACTGATCCTGAGTCTTTTACTTTTTCTGCGATAAATGGCGAGTTGGATTATTACTTTATGTACGGTCCAGATTTTCCGCATATATTAGATAATTACACCAGCATTACAGGAAAAGCACCTTTAATGCCCAAATTTGCTTTGGGTTTGCAAGTAGGTACTTACAGTGGTGGAACTTGGGGACACGAAGAAATGACTTCTACAGATTATGTAGTGGCATTGGCTAGGAGATTCCGCACCATGGGTATTCCACTAGATATTTTGCACCTCGATTCAACATGGAGAATTTTCGGCAAAACTGGTGGAAAAGGAGCGACTACTTTTGAGTGGAGACCAACCTTTGTGAATCCAGAAGCCATGTTTGATAGTCTGTATGCAATGAATTTGAATATGGTTGGGGTACACATTAGACCTCGATTCGATAATGGCAATAAATTAAACTTACTGGAACAAGCACAGGCGAAAGGCTTAGTATATCCAGAAGAAGATAACCCCGGAGAGTTTGTAAACTTCTTCGATCAAAAATCTGTAGACTGGTGGTGGGATAATGGTGTGATGAATGTTGCTTCTATGGGAGCAAAGTTTTTTAAAACGGATGAAGGCAGTGCTTTTGGAAGAAAAGCCAACGAGAGTGATAAAGTTGGACCTACTGGAAAAGAAGCTAAAAAACTGCACAACATATTTCCGATAGCTTATGCCAAAGCACCCTATGAAAAATTTAGTGAGTATAATGGCATTCGCGGAATGAATATGACACGCGAAGGTTATGCAGGCATTCAGCGATATCCATATATTTTTGCTGGTGACTGGCCTAGTGAATGGCAGTATTTTGCTCCAGTAATTAAGGCAGGTTTAAATATAGGGGTGTCTGGTGTAGGCAATTGGGCACATTGTATGGGTGGTTTCGAGCATGATGCTGATCCGGAATTATATATCAGATGGTGCCAGTTTGGGATGTTTAGTCCGGTAGCACACTTGTTTGGTATGGATCATCCGGGTTACAAAGAGCCTTGGAACTATGGCGAAGATGCTTTGAGAATTTTCAAGCAATACGATCTGTTGCGTTACCGCCTCATACCTTATATATACAGCCACTCTTACGAAATGTATCAAACAGGTATGCCACTCATGCGTGCTTTGGTTTTGGAATATCAAGATGATGAAAATGTGTTTGAGATTGCAGACCAATACATGTTCGGTAGTAGCATGATGATTTGCCCAGTAACTGAAAAAGGTGCACAAACCAGAGTGGTGTATTTACCAGAAGGAAACTGGATAAACTATTGGACAGGCGAACTTTACGAAGGCAAAGAATATTACAGTGTATTAACGCCACTTGACCAAATGCCGATTTTCGTAAAAGAGGGAAGTATTATTCCAATGCAAGATGCGCCTCAGTTTATAGGTGCAGAACCTGTTCCTCAAATAAAACTAGATATTTATCCGGGAAAAGATGCTTCATTTGAGTTGTACGAAGATGATGGCAAAAGCATGAAATACCAAGAAGGAGTATATGCTTTAACTTCCATCAACTCAAAATCTAGTGAAAAAGAAGTAACAGTATCTATAGCAAAACCTGAAGGAAGTTTCCAATTACCAGATAGAAGCTATCTCATGCAAATCCATATGGAAAGCGCTCCGAAATCTGTGAGTGTGAATACCAAATCGCTCAATAAACTTGCTACTTGGAACAATGGAAGTGCAAAAGGCTGGTATTTTGACAACAGCCAAAAACTGCTTTACATCCATCCAGAGATGAGTAAAAACAAAGAAATAGCAGTATCTATTCTTAAAAATTAGCCGAGAAATTCAAGGGAATACGCCTACTGTTTTTCTCAAGAAATTTCAGCATTTCAATATCCACATTAAACCCTTAAAGGGGGATAATGTGGCTCTATCAACAACATAATTTTTTAAATTACATACTAGCAAAAACTACGATAATGGAATAAGTACTTCGCAATTACCACAACCTATTATTAAACAATATTGAAAATGAGAAAATCATTAATCACCTCTCTATCATATAGCAAAGTATTTTTTTCTGTGCTTTTGGTCGGGCTCATGCTATTGGCAGAAAGTTGCAGCAAGCAGGTTTCTAATGATAGAATCGAAGTGAATTGGCCAGAAGTGAAAGTAGAAATGAAGCCATGGACTCGTTGGTGGTGGATGGGCAGTGCAGTTGATTCAGCAAATATTGGCAAGTTAATAGAGCAGTATGCAGCCGCAGGAATGGGTGGTGTAGAGATAACACCGATTTACGGAGCAGTTGGTTTCGAAGATAAATACCTCAGTTACCTTTCTCCAAAATGGATGGAGAATTTTTACTATACCATCAGAAAAGCCAACAAAGAAGGCATGCAGGTGGATATGAATGTGGGAACAGGCTGGCCTTTTGGGGGTCCACAAATTACGCCTGAGTTTGCCGCTAGTAGGTTAATAGTCCAAAATTATGAGCTGAAAGCTGGTGAGCAGCTTTCGCAAAAAATTGAAGTTGATGATGAAAAACAAAAAAGCTTAGGGGTAAAATTGCTAGCGCTTCGAGCATATAATAATGCAGATATTCAATCAGCTTTGATTGATTTGACAGATAAAGTTGATGAAACAGGCAAACTCAATTGGACACCAGACACAGGTGAATGGACTTTGTATGCAGCATTTACTGGCAAAACCCGACAAAAAGTAAAAAGAGCAGCTCCGGGTGGTGAAGGTTATACAATGGACCACATGTCTAGAGAAGCTTTAGACACTTATTTAACCCGCTTCGATAGTGCTTTTCAAGGCAAGGAGCCGGGAATTAGGGCATTTTTTAATGATAGCTACGAAGTATATGGAGCAGATTTTTCACCAAATTTCTTCGAAGAATTCAAGAAAAGAAGGGGCTACGATCCGACAGAATATTTGAGAGAGTTAACCAGTAAAGAAGAAAAAGACGAAATTGCCAGAATCAAATCTGATTACAGGGAAACTATCTCTGATATGTTGTTAGAAAATTTCTCTCAGCCTTGGAGCAACTGGATTCACAAACAGGGAGGGCTTTCTAAAAATCAGGCGCATGGCTCACCGGGTAACTTGCTCGATTTATATGCTGCTGTAGACATTCCCGAAACCGAAACTTTTGGGTCAACTTATTTCCCCATTCCCGGATTACCCAACTATACCATAGATGAAAAAAATGTAGAGCCAGACCCGCTGATGATGAAATTTGCTTCTTCTGCGGCAAATGTAACTGGTAAACCATTAACTTCTTCTGAAACATTTACATGGCTAGGCGAGCATTTTAAAGTGCCTTTAGCTCAATGTAAAACCGAAGTTGAGCAGCTATTTTTAGCGGGAATAAACCATGTATTTTTTCATGGGACTACCTATTCACCAGAACAAGCTGGCTGGCCGGGTTGGTTGTTTTACGCATCCACCAACATGGCACCATCCAACAGTTTTTGGCCACACATTGAGGGATTAAATGGTTACATTACCCGCTGCCAATCATTCTTACAAACAGGTAGCTCGGACAATGATATTTTAGTTTACTGGCCGGTTTACGACATCTGGCACGATTCCAACGAGCGTAACAAGCTGCTAAATATTCATGCTATTGAAGAGTGGTTGTATCCGATGCCATTCTATCAATTATCTAAAAAACTGGCGGCAGATGGCTATTCTATGGATTTTTCATCAGACCGACAGCTTAAAAATGCGAGTGTAAAAAATGGCTTAATTG
>PBYL01000194.1 GCA_002729595.1 Thalassovita sp.
ATGTGGTCTTATATTATTATAAGCCTCAATGTTCTTTTCCATTGTGTCTGAAGCTGCTGCAGTGGATAAAAAACCCTTAGGTTTACCATATAAGAACTCCGTTTTCAGTGTCCTGTGCATTCTTTCAGCAATCCCGTTGTCTCTTGGATCGCCAGATTGAACCATACTAATTTCAATCTTATTTTTCTTCAAAAGCTTCGTATAATCATTAGAACAATATTGACTACCACGATCTGAATGGTGCATTAAATCCATTTTCATGTTATTTTTTCGCTGTTTTAATGCCATACGTAATGCTTTCATTGGCCCTTCAGCTTCTAAACTATCTTCCATTGCCCAGCCTACTACCTTACGTGAGTAAGCATCAGTGACTAGGCTTAGATATGAGAAGTTTCCTTTTACTGGAACATAGGTAATATCTGAAACCCATAAACGCTCTGGCCTGTCTATCACCAACTCTCTCCGCATATCATTGTATTTTCTGTAATAATGATTAGAGTTAGTAGTCCTAATTCCATCACTTTTTTTATTAGCAAATCTCTTTCTCTAAGCAGCTTATGGAGTTTATCTCTGCCCATTTTAATACCTTCTGCTTCCAACCAATCTTTCATCAAAAAATGCAGCTTTGAAGTACCAATACCTGACAATACTGCTCTGAGATTATTTACTTTTCTAACAACTTTATCGGCTACTTCTTGATAAATCTTCTCACGTCGGACAGCCTCATAATAACTTTGCCGATGTCGATCATAAAAACTACATATTAAAGTCAAACTCAACAATGGAAACACAAGACGCATCTTATCTACCGCCAAGGCCCAGACTTTTTTTTATTATGATGTCAAATCTTTCTTCAGCGATTTCAATTAAAATATCCAATGCCTTATGCTTCATTTTAGCATAATTCAGCTCTTTCTCTTTTTGCTGGAGTGCTTTTTTGAGGGCTGCAATTTCAGCATCTTTATCCTTGTAGTCTGGATCATCCATTTGGCATTGACTGTTTTTGAGTTGTTTTTGTTCTTTTCGTCTTTCTGATCTCAACCACTGCCTAAACAAGTTTACCGATATCTGGAATTTTTTGCAAAGAATCTCTGCAGTAAAATATCCGGGTGCCGGCCACCAGTGTTATAGTATTCGATAACCTCCTGACGCTGTGATAGCGTAAAACTTCGTTATATTGGGACGACCCTCGTTTTTGTTGTTATTTTTTGTGATTTTACTTTGTTTTTCATGGCTTACAGCTTTGTGTAAGGCCATTTCAGGAGATTTCATTTATAACCATAAATATCGTTATGTTAAGTAAGGATGTATTTTAAGCTTTAATAACCAAGATTACCCATCAATCCAATTTTTAAAGTCTAATACCTTCTCCCGGCTTACGATTAAGTCGTAATTGCAGGGTGTGTCTATAAATACTTTTAACCTGCTGTTTACATAGTTTCTAATTTCTTGGATGTCATCAATGTGGATAATAAACTTTCGATTTATTCTATAGAATCTTTTGGGGTTTAGAAAGGCAGACTCGAGTTCTTCTAGCGTGTAGTCTATGATGTATCTCTTAGCATTATTCTTTTCTAACAAATAAACCACTTTGCCTTCTGCGTAAAAACAACCAATATTTTCAACTGTTACAAACTTAAACTTGTCTCCTACTTTTACTAAAAATCGCTTTTTGTATTGCTCTTCTTTGTTACCTATAGCAAGCAGTAATTTTTGATAATCAAAGCCAGAAAAGTCATGAAAATCTTCCCCATTAGCAGTTACCAATTGCTGTTTCTTTTGCCATAGTTTTTTGAATTTATCTATAGCAATTTTCAATTCCGAATAATTAATTGGTTTCAATAAGTAATCGATGCTGTTGGTTTTGAAAGCTTTTAGCATATAGCTCTCGTAAGTTGTAGTGAAGATCACTGGAGTATCTAAATCTATCTTCTCAAAAATCTCAAAACTTTTGCCGTCAGAAAGTTGAATATCCATAAACACCAAATCAACTTCCCTTCCCCTATTAAAAAAATCAACTGTGTCTTTTATAGTATCGCAAAAGCCCACAATTTCTATCTTTTCGTCGTATTGTTTTACTAAGTCAGCAAGTCTTTCACAAGCCAGATTTTCATCTTCAACTATTAATACTTTCATGTTCCAGCATTTGTAGGAGAGGTATTTTTACAATAAACTCTCGCTCGTTAAAATTTATCTCTATGCTCTTGTTTGAGATAAACTGGTATCTAGCTTTAATGTTTTTGAGTCCGACAAATGTTGAATCTATATATTTATCAGACTTTGGCTTTACTGAATTTCCGATAATTATATAGTTGTTATCAATGGAATTGTAAATCTTAATTAGAAGAGGATTTGACTTGGAAATTTCATTATGTTTTATAGCATTCTCCAAGAGAATTTGTAATGTAACTGGAGCGATAAAATGGCTTTCCAAATCTCCTGAGAGCTGAATATCAAAATCTATTTTTTCTTGAAAGCGTATTTTTAACAAGTAAATGTAAGCATCTATAAAATCTAGTTCTTCACGGAGATTCACCAATTTTTCATCCTGATGTTTTAAAACATATCTATATACTTTAGACATCTGATTGATAAATTCTATGGCATTATCTTGATCTTTGTATACTAGTGTAGAAAGCACATTAAAACTATTAAAAAGAAAATGCGGATTTACCTGATTTTTAAGTGCATCAAATTTAGCTTCTGCATATTGTTTTTGAAATCTTAAGGCTTCAACTTTTGTAGCAGAGTATCTATTTACATAAAATACAATGGCATTTACACAATTGAGAAACAGGTTGATTCTAAAGGTAAAACCGACTGCCAATTTAAAGTTTACATAGAAGTTTTGGAAAGGATGTGATAATATTTCAAAGATGATAAAAACGGAAATTAATGAAATTAGAAGGCAGCAAATAAAGCTGTAAATAAAATTAATAATGAGATGATTAATGTTTAACCTGTTAAAAGGTTTTCTCAAAATATCTGCTACTTGTATTAAACGATTGGCTTCCCAAACTAAAATTACGTTGGCAAATATTGTTAGAAACAAATAAGCCATATTAATTTCAAACACAAATAACCGGTCTCCATCTATTAGCAAAATATTAAAAAATGAGTAGGTCGCTAAAAGTAGTATATACAGATACCTATTTGAAATATTAAACATTGTTACATCATTTATAAAAACTTACAGAAATAATTAGTCAGTAAACTAATCAACTTTTAAAAACAGAGCCTGACTCCATCGAAGCCAGGTTCCTGCTTTTTTCTATAACTCATTTACACTAAATGCTGTTTTTATTCTGGAAGAATCACTTTATCAATTATATGAATTACACCATTAGTGCCCTGTATATCGGTAGTTACAACAGTTGCATTTTCTGTAGTGGTTTCGCTATTATCAGTAATACTCACATCTCCATTAATATTAACTGTAAATGTTGCATCAGTCAGTAGCGTGCTTACCTCTCCTTCCATTAAATCAGAAGAATAAACTCTGCCATCTACCACATGATATAATAAGATATTGGTCACTTGTTCGTCTGTTAATGTTTCAGGATCGACACCTAAATCTACAAAGGCCTGATTAGTTGGAGCAAATACTGTAAACTCGCTTTCTAAAGATGCCAAGGTTGTATCTAAACCTACTCTTTCTAATAAACTCACCAATGTTGTAAACTCTGGGTATTGTGCTACAGCTATATCAACAACTGTTTCAGATGGTGGTAACAAAACTCCATTGATCACATGCACTACTCCATTACTTTCTTCTAAGTCAAGTAGATCGGTGTTAAGCGGAATCTCTTGTTCATTCGCATCGATTAGACTAAGTATATCAGCATCAAATTTTACTGCTGCACCATTTAATGTAGTATAGTATTTTTCGTCTGTTAAATCTGATGATAAAAGAGGTGCATCTCCACCTAACACATGGTAAGTAAGAATTGGAGCTAATGCAGCAACTGGCACTTCGTCTACAGAACTAAAACCTAGTGCACCTAAAGCTGCCTCAAATGCAGTATTAGTCGGTGCGAAAACCGTTAAATTCTCAGCTTCATCTAATGTTTCTACCAAATCCGCTTTCGTTAATGCTTCAACCAATAGTGAAAAATCAGGATTGTACAATGCTACATCAACTACAGTTCTTTCAGGAAGCAATACATCATCAATTACATGAATTACTCCATTTGTCGCATTGATGTTGGCATTTGCAGTGTCTACCTCTTCGGTATCGTTAATAAGAATTCCACTTGTTAAATCTACAGAAAGGTCTTTTCTAGTATTTAGTGTTTCATAATCTTGAGAAGCCAAGTCAGAAGAAAATGCTCTTGCCGGTATTACATGGAACTTAAGAATATCTTCAATCTCAGCATCAGACAAAGTAGGAATAACCTCAGAGATTTTTTCAAAAGCCTCATCTGTTGGAGCAAAAACTGTATAAGGGCCATCAGCATTTAATGCTTCATCTAATCCATATTCTTGCAGAAGCGATACCAATGAGCTAAAGTTTTCATTAGCCGCTGCAATTTCTGTAATAGTACCTGCTGCTGGTTCTAGTACTGCATCAATTACATGAATCACTCCATTGGAAGTTGAAACATCTGCTTCAGTTACCGTAGACTTACCATTGATTACTACTCCACTGTTTACATTTACGTAAATGTTTTCACCAGTTAAAGTCTCAACACCTCCATTTGCCAAAGATGTAGAAGTTACTTCACCAGATACTACATGATATTGTAAAATATCAGTAAGTGCATCGCTGCTAAGTAATTCTTCTGCAGTTAAACCATTAGCATCTAAATATGCTGCAAAAGCTTCGTCGGTTGGGGCAAAAACTGTATAAGATGCTGTGCCAGAGAAAGTACTCACAAGATCAGCCTCTTCTAATGCAGCTAATAATGTACTAAAGCGATCATCATCACTTACAACATCAGCAATGGTACTCATCGGTTCCATATCATCGCCATCATTGTTATCGTCGTCATCATCGCAACTTGCTAGTGAAATGGCGAGTACTAAAAATAAGAGGTTTAGTAATTTTGTTATGCTTAAATTATTCATAGAAAGTCTCATACTACTTGATAAATTAGTTGCAAAATATTTTACATGTACCAACATATATTAGTAGTTATAAGAGGTAGTATTAGGAGTAAGTTACCATAACAAAGGTGTGAAATGTTGAATAATGAGAGTGAATTGTGAAAGATTAAAATGGTGATTTTAGATTGTATTAAGGCAAAATACTTTCATTTCTAATAATGAGTGCATTCTGTCTATGTTAAACTCATTTTATATTATATTTAGAAAGAGATAGATATTTGAAGTTTGGTTGTGTTATTTCAAATGCTGTATTGTAAAAGGTCAAGGGAAATCACCATACAATTAAAGCAGTATTATAAATTTTTTTTAAAATGAATAAAAAGATTCTAACTTGTTTAGCTCTCCTATTTTGTTCTAAGTTCTTGTTTGCTCAAACAGTAAGCGATTCTAAAATTGAATCGAATGTAATTTATGGAATGCACGGTGGCTTGGCATTACTTATGGATGTTTACCAACCTAAAAATCTAAATGGATATGGTATTATTGTTATTCCGGGTAGTGGCTGGCATCAACCTTTAAGTTATGATGCAAAACCGCTTAACAGTAATTTGTGGTATTTATCTAAGGTTATTGGCTCAGATGTTTTATTGAAAAATGGATATACATTATTTGTGATTAACCATCGATCTGCCCCTGTTTTTAGATTTCCTGCTGCTGTTGACGATGCTCAAAGAGCTGTACAATTTATTAGACATAATGCCAGCCGTTTTAATATTGACTCAGTTAAAATTGGTGCGCTTGGTCATTCATCTGGTGCTCATCTTGTAAATATGTTAGGTACAATGGATGATATTAAAGATGTAGATTCAGAAAGTACAGTTAGCCGACAAAGCTCAAAAGTACAGGCAGTTGTTTCTTTATCAGCACCAACAGATTTAAAGAAATTTGCTACTGAAAACGAAGGAGATGCTGGAGCTATAAGTTCATTTCTAGGGTTACATATTATGTCATTTTGGGGCCCTAATCACCCTGTAAAAGAAGAGTTATCGCTATTTGATAAAGCTTCACCAAAAACACATGTAACTCAAGATGATTGTCCTTTTTTAATTGTTCATGGAGATAAAGACCCGATAGTACCTTATAGCCAAGCAAAAGTTTTTGAGAATGCACTCACAGAAAATCAAGTGCCTACTAAGTTAATTCTAGTTGAAGATGGAGGTCATATATTTGAAGTTGGTAATTCTAAAGAAATAAAAAGCGATACTTATTTTGATGAAATAATTAACCTATTCGATCTACATCTACGAAATAGCAAAGAATAACAAGCTAAAAGGTCGTTTGATATTAATATTAGCTTGAGGATTTCAAGAGATAGTTTATAAAGTCATTATTCAAGGTAATCTCCTTCTAAGACATTAAAAAAAAGCCCCACCTCAATTGGCAGGGCTATATTAATTTCCTTTTCTCAATCAGTACAAAAAGAATTCTATCTAATAATAATTTTTTTAGTTGCAAAGAATTTATCTGATACCAAATCCATGAGATACATACCTGTACTCATTTTACCAAAATCTATTGAAATGGCACCATTCACACTTTTATAAACCTTAGTATACACTACATTTCCTGTTGAATTGTATAATGTTATTCTTGCATTACTTAAAACCTCACTTCCAGCATCTAATGTAACCTTGCCATTATTTGTAGGATTTGGATATACCATTAGAACATTATTAGACAATTCATTAATACTTGTAACTAAAGACACAACTTGCGTGTAATCAGACTCTTGAGAGCCTAATTTAGCTTTAAGTCTATAAAAATTAATTTGACCAGTTGTTAATTCTGAATCATAAAATGAAGTCGTATTGCCTGTTAATTCTGCAATCATAGTAAATGGTCCTGAAACAGCTTTTGCTCTTTCTAGTATATACCTATCAACAGCTTTTAATGGGGCATCCCATGAAATTTTATTTTCTGTAGCACTTAAAACTGCTACTGACAAGCCCGTAGGAGTATCTACTTCTTCGAGTTCAAAGGTAGTCGCACTTGTGGTAATGAAAGATGAAACTATATTAGAAAGCCTAGCTCTTACCTGATAATATACTGTTTGATTTGCACTAAGCCCTGAATGAGAGAAAGTTGTATTTGGCGCATAAATAGTTGCTATAATTGTAAATGGTCCCGTCTCACTATTAGAACTTAAAATTTCATAAGCTTCTGCTTCTGCTACAGCATCCCATAAAAGATCAATTTGTGTCTGCGAAACAGCAACTGCAGAAAGTACTGTAGGTGCTTCTGGCGTAATTGCTATTCTTAAATCAACAAGTGATTTCTCTTCCTCCATATCATTACTTTCTATCGACAATTTAGCACTAAACTCACCTAATTTGTTAGCAGTAAAACTAATTGCTAAATATGTTTCCTCTCCTGCAGCAAGTGCTGTCGGCAACTCTCCTTCAAGTGTAAAAGCTGAATCGGAAACCGAAATATCTGAAATAAATAGAGAATCTGTTCCTGTGTTTGAAATGAGTATAGTATCTTTTACAATATCTCCAATGAGGTGTGTACCAAAATCAATATCTCTTGAAGATAATGCTATATATGCTCCTCTTTCTTTAACTTTTAGAGTTACAGGTAAATTTATTGAAGGGTTTAACACATCATTACTCTCTAAAACCAAAGATGCAAAATAAGTACTATCTCCCTCTAAATCTGTTGCATCAAATGTAACAGCTACTTCTTTGCTAGCACCAGCTGGTATAGTTAACTTCGTTTCGTCAACTGAAAGCCATTTCATAGATAACTTATTAAGTTCATACTGAATGATATTACCTAAAAGTGGCACTGAATGGTAATTATATAAATGTTCGACAGTCATCCCTGTAGCTAGAACATGCCCTGAACCAAATTTATACACTGCTAACGTTGGATTTCCACTTGATTTGGTAGACAAAATGGTATCTGCATAATATGGTAAATTATATAGATATGTATGATTAGCATAATTACCATTAATTTCTGTACCTAAGCCTTCAACTATTGGGTGATATTCATTAATCAAATTATCATTTTCTAAATGTCCATATATAACTTCAACATCTCCAACAATAGAAACTTTGCTTCCGAGAGTAGCAAGAAAATAAACAATTCTTCCTCCATTATAAGCAAACTCTTCAAACTTATCTTTATAGTTTGAAATAGCTTGATAATAATAACTATTTTGATTTCCCGCAGTTATTATCAAATCATATGTACTAAAATCTTCACTCCCTATATCTGAATAACCAATAACAGAAGATTGAATATTAAAATTAGTCTCTATAAATTGAGATATATCTATTCCCCAAGCATCTCGATTTTGAATTACCAAGATATTAACATCTTCATTATCTATCTTTTGAGAAACAATACTTGTATAACTGCTTGAAATTGAAGAGCTTTCTATTGAAGCCAAATTACTAGGAGCAAAAGAATAACTGAAAGTATCTTGTCTATTGATTTGTATTTCAACTTGTAAATCACTGCCTCCTACACTATTATCAATAGTAATGATTTGTGTAGATTTTTCTTCTTCAAATAAAGATTCTGATAAACTATTAGTATTAACCGTTATAACTGGTGGTTCAATTCCTTTACCTATCAAATTCACCAGCACAGTACCTTCATCTGCATCGTTGCTTTCTATAGTTAATATTGCATTTAAGCTATCTGCTATAGTTGGAGTATATTGAATACTGATATAGGCAGCTTCTTCTGGCGAAATTTCAGTAGTATATCCTTCCTCTATTGAAAAATCGGCATTTGATACTGAAATACTAGAAATTGATAGCACATCATTCCCTGTGTTTGATATTAGTATTGAATCTGTTACAGTAGTTCCAATATAGTGTGTTCCAAATTCAATACTTAATGGGTTTACATCTATCTCAGGTGCGCCTGTAACTTTTAGCGAAACTGGAATATTTATCGATGGATTTAACGGATCGTTACTTTCTAATGCTAGGGTTGTTGTGTAGTTACCACCATTTAATCCTGTTGCATCGAAAGTAACAGGTATCTCTTTACTACCTCCTGCTGGAATTGTAATATTTCTTTCTGCAACTGAAAACCACGAATTAAATATCTTACTTTGGTTATCTAACAATTCATCTAATGAACTAGCACTGGCAAAAGCTGTAGTTATATCTTCTGATGTGCCAGATTCAAAAGTTCCTAATTCGAAGTGAAGAAGTTGTAAACCATCAAAATTATATACATCCCCAAATAAGTTTTCATCTGTTTGCCTTCTTTTATAATCATCCCAGCCATCAATATCTTGAAAGTCAGGTAATTGTTTTGATGAAATGGAATGATAAGTATTTTTATAGACGTAAACCAGACCTGTTTCTGGATCTACTCCCCAATTATTATCAGAGGTGCCTCTTTCAACATCCCAATCAGCATAACTCTTTAGTACTACATTCGAGATAGTTTTGCCAGAAGTATTTAAAAGAGTTGTATTGATTTTAATATGACTACTTGATTTTTCATGCGTAAAAACTCTTGTAATTTCAAAGGCTCCATCTGAAGTCTTAGTAACCACTTCTACAATCAGTTGAGTATCGTCATTTACAATTTCAGTGTAAGAGACTTGGGTGATTGATGTTCTAAAATAATAACTAGCAACAGAAATCTTATCTACTCCATCGATTTCATACGCAACAGTATATCCTGAAACATAATTACCACTCTGGAGATGTTCGGTTCCAATTGGATATTGATATGGCATGATCTCCCCATATGTACTTATGTTAAAAGATAACTGATCGCCTGCGAATGATGGTGTAATCGATGAAAGCTGATTTGATTCGCTCTGAGAGCTTACACTTTCCATATCTCCATATTGCTTAATCGGCTTTACAAAACTAATTTTAGATGTATCACTTATAATATCTATCGATAAGTTTAGATCACCTCCTCCTGCACTATTATCAATAGTTAAACTTTGGGTAGATGTTTCTCCTGTATACAATGATTCAGATAAGCTTTTAGGGTTTACAACTATTACAGGTGGAGTAATTCCTTTACCTGCCAAACTTACCAATACAGTACCTTCATCATTATCATCACTTTCTATTTTTAAGGTTGCATTTAAACTATCTGTTAAACTTGGAGCAAATTGAATCGTGATATAAGTTGAATCTCCTGGAGCTATTTCAGTAGAAAATCCATCTTCGACTGAAAAATCGGAATCTGAAACGGAAATATTAGAAATTGATAATACATCTGTCCCTACGTTTGAAATGGTAATGGTATCTTTTACAACAGCTCCAATATATTGTGCGCCAAAATCAATACTTAATTGGCTAACAACTATATCTGGTGCACCTGTTACATCTAGTGTGACTGGAATTGCTATAGATGGATTGAAAGGATCGTTGTTTTCTAAAGCTATAGTTGCGGTGTAAGTAGCTCCATTCAATCCCGTAGCATCAAAAGTTACTGGTATCTCTTTACTACCACCTGCTGGAATTGTAAAATTAGTTTCTTCAACCGATAACCACTTACCAGACAAATTATTCAATGCATACTGAATAGTATTACCTAAAAGCGGGAGAGATTGATAATTATACAAAAATTCTATTGTAGTTCCTGATGCAACTACAAGTCCTGCCCCATATTTATATACTGCAAAAGTTGGGTATCCACCTGATTGTGTTGCAATGATTGTATCTGCATTATATGGTAAATTAGTAAGGTAATTATGGTTAGGATATTCAGCAGTTATTTGTGTACTTAAACCTTCTGCAATAGGGTGATCTTCATCGATGACCAAGTTAACCTTATCTTTGTTACCATACAAAACCTCCACATCTCCTACGATAGATACATTGCTACCTTGAGTTCCAAGTAGATATAATATACTTCCTCCACTAGAGGCAAATTCTTCGAATTTATCTTTATAATTTGATATCGCTTGATAATAAGAAGAAAATTGATCTCCAGCAGTTATGATCAGATCATATTCACTAAAGTTCTCACTCTCAATGGCTGTATAACTAATTACTGATGATACAATATTGAAATTAGTTTTTATAAAATTAGAAATATCAACACCCCATGCAGTCTCATTTTGAATAACCAAAATATTTACTTCATCGTCTTCTGCCTTTTGGGGAACTATAGTAGTATGATTATCAGAAGTTAATGAATTTTCTACAGATATTAAGTTACTTGGAGCGAATGTATAACTGAAAGAATCAATACTACTTATTGCTATTTCAACCTGTAAATCACTACCTCCTGCACTATTATCAATCGTGATATTTTGCGTAGCAGTCTCACCAGTATATAATGATTCTGATAAACTTTCAGGAGTTACCGATATTACTGGAGGTTCAACTCCCACAGCAGATAAATTTACTATATTATCACCTCCATTGCTATTTATAGTAATTTCTCCTTCGTAGGAAGTCTCGTTTGTAGGAGTAAATGAAACTTTAATAGTTGCAGAATTAGAAACTTCTACACTAAATGAACTATCTGCAATGCTAAAAATTGGATTATCAACAGTTATTGAAGATATGTTGAGCAAAGCATTTCCTTGGTTTGATATAGTAAGTTCTAAATCTTGAGTAAAGCCAACTGGTACATCACCAAAACCTAAGTCGCTGTCAACAACAAGCAGAGGGTCTGCTGAAGGAACACCAACTGCATTCCAAGCCTCTACAACTGCTAAATGTTGTGTGCTATTTTCTCCAAATAAATCTATTGCTGCTTCTTCTGCACCTACCCTCGCATCCATATACTGAGAATTTTCAGTCAAATAAACAGTTAGGTTTCTGTAGGCTATCTGTTGCGCATCTTCTAGACCAATGCCATTAACATCATAATCATATCCATTATCGTTTGTTCCAGTGCCGCCTTCTACTAAAAGATAATACCAGTAATTCATAACCCCACTATTGGTATGCACTGCATTACCATTCACCCAATATTGTCCTTTATAAGTACTAGGATCTCCTTGTGATTTTGGATTACTCATAGACCTGATCATACTAACACCATCTGCATATACTTGATCTCCTAAATTCCAGCTTGCAGTCTCAGGAGCAGTTGCAAATTCAATAGATTGACCAAAAATATCGCTAAAAGACTCATTTAAGGCACCTGATTCATAAGCATAAACTAGATCAGCACTGTATTGCGTAACAGCATGGGTAATCTCATGACCGACAATATCTAGTGTTACTAATGGAAAGGTTGTAACTCCATTGCCATCGCCATAAGTCATTACTGAACCATTCCAGAATGCATTAAAATAGTTATTACTGTAATGCACATAAGATTTAATTGCAGAACCTTCACCATCAAAACTGTTTCTACCAAATTTGTTAAAGTAATAATCGTAAGTAGCTGCCGCAGCAAAATGAGCACTCACACCTGCTTTATTTCTGCTTTCATCGATGTAATTATCACTTTCTGAAATCATTTTAGCATACCCATAACTTGTACCGTTATTTAGATCATAAGTAAAAATACCATTCCCTCTAGTAGCATCACTTAAATTATAATTTGTACCATCATAATCAAGCTTAATTTCAACCTCATCATTATACAATGATTCACCACTTCCATCTACTTTTGTATGATGTATTTGATCAAACTGATTGATGATTTTTCCAGTATGGGCATCAATTTCAATGCGAATTCTACCTAGAGGTTCGACTGTATGTACATCAAAAAGATAGGCTAATTGATAAGAATTTTCCGTACTATATTCTTTTGAAGTGATAATAAGTTCACCATTTGGGTAATAGGTGGCGCTATTATCATTTGAAATGTTTTTAATCAACAGCTCCTCTTCTTCAACTTGCCATTTGTACACTTTCGCACCAATAGCCTGTAAAGCAATATTGAGCGCTTCACTTTCGGATAATTTAGGATTTGTGTCTACTGAAAGTGTATCTATGAGCTTTCCATTGGCTTTAGTTACAAAATCATTTTTGCTGTGTAAAACAATTTCGCCACCAACAATTCTAACCCCATTATAGGTTTGCTCATATTTGATATGCCTTATACCTAAGGCATCTACATACTCTTTTTTTAATATAAGATCACTTTTGTCTTGAAGATGAAAAGTACTTTTATAATCTGAAATCTGAGATAGACGCGTATCTTTATCAAAGCGGATAAAGGTGGTGTTTCCTTCATTGTCTTGAATAAGGTAATTAGCTTGGCTCACTTTCTTATTAGCAGCCTCAGTGCGATATACAGTCCTTTGTTGTGAAAAAGAAAATGTATTTAATAGACATAGGAATGTTATTACAAGTATGTATTTAAGATTCATGTGACTAGGAAAAAGTAAATATTTTGGTTGAAAGAAATACTATACTCTACTACTCAAATTTTTCAGTTAATCATAAATGGACTCATTGTAGCTCTATTAAAATCTACTATAGATTTTAAATAAAGCCCATTTTATTCTTCTAAGAAAGTTGTTTTGATCTGTTTAAAATCACATTGTCGTTTTGACAGTCTTATTTTGAATTTCTATAATTGAGTAGTACCATGAAATAAGTATTATTTAATTTTTACCAAATATCTGGGAAATCACCTTAAAAAAGTATCTTACCTTGTTAATTTAAGTAAATGGGTAAAAAACCTTACATGTTCATGAAGTCGAATTAGGAATGTAAAATACTATAAACCAACACCTTATATTCTGATAATTATATGAAATTATAAA
>PBYL01000195.1 GCA_002729595.1 Thalassovita sp.
AAGAACAATAATAAGATTACCGAGCTTTTTGGTGATGGTACAGATGATATTGGTAACGGTTGGTTTATTGGGCATCCAATCAATACTTATTTCGATTACCAGAAAGTGGGGATTTGGCAAACAGAAGAGACTGACGTAGCAGATTCTTACGGTTATGCTCCGGGTGATATTAAGCTGAAAGACGTAAACGAAGATGGACAAATCAATGCTGATGATCGCGTAATCTTAGGTTCTTCAACACCTTCGTGGATCGGAGGTATGACCAACCGTTTCTCTTACAAAGGCGTGGCACTTTCAATCGTTTTTCATGTTCGCCAAAACTATTTGATTCAGTCTCAATGGTATAATAACAATAACCGATTGGCAGGTAGATACAACAACTTGGATGTAGATTACTGGACTCCAGAAAACCCAACTAACGATAATCCAAGACCAGATGTAAATCAAGAAAGTGTAAACAATGGCTCTACTTTGATGTACAGAGACGCAAGTTTTGTGAGAGTGAGAAATATTGCTTTGAGTTATAATTTCCCAGAACACTTTATCAATCAGATTGGGCTTAACACTTTTAGAGTGACATTAACTGCAGAAAATCCACTCACATTTTCTTCTTACAAAGGCTTTGATCCTGAGTTTGAATCGAATGGAGAAAGAGCATTGTATCCTTCTACCAAAATGTATTCAGTAGGAATTAAAACAAGCTTTTAATCTCAAACATGCAATCAAATTCAATAGAAAAGACATTTATAAAAATGAATACAATGAATAAGATTTTTGTAATTCTGGGTTTAGGTTTCATCACTTTACTAAGTGCTTGTAGCTTAGAAGAAGAGCCCATTTCTGAGGCAACGCCAGATACTATTTACAGTTCTGCTTCTGGTATTGAAGATGGTGTAAATGGTGTGTATTCTGTATTACGTGAGCTTTACGGAACACAACAAGGTTTTACTTTAAACACATTCGGTACCGATATTTTTCAGCATGGTAAAGATGGTGGTTACAAAGCGATGGACTACTATTCTGTTGATTTAAACTCATCACTCGGTTATATCGAAGACATCTGGACAGATTGCTATTTGGGCATCAATGCAGCAAATACAGTGTTAGATAGAATTGAAAGTGTAGAGAGTATTTCTGAAAGCGAGAAAGAAACTTTTAAAGCAGAGGTTCGCTTTTTACGCGCGCATTATTATTACTGGTTAACCTTGCAATTTGGTGATGTAGTTTTAAGAGAAACTGAAACACAAGGTGTAAATACTGAAGATGGCAGAACAGATAAAGAAGTGATCTGGCAATTAATGAAAGAAGATACAGAGTTTGCAGTAGAAACACTCGATTGGTCTTCTTCAGATTATGGTAGAGTAACCAAAGGTGCAGCACTGCATCAGCTAGCTAGAATTCTATTATTAACACAAGATTATGCAGGTGCTGAAGCTGCTGCTGCCAGAGTAATTAATGAAGGTCCCTATCAATTGCTTTCTAGCTATGCAGATGTTTTTGAGTACGATAATCAAGAAAACGATGAGATAATCTTCTCCACGCAATACACGACTGATGCACTAAACAATGGTTCTGGAAATACTGGTCACTTATATTTTACGCCGGCTTACGATAAGTTCGATGGTTTAGTGAGAGACTTAACGCAAGGTGGTAGACCCTATACCAGATTTAGACCTACAGAGTTTTATCGCAATTTGTTTGATGCCAACGATTCAAGGTTTGATGTTACTTTCCGTTCGGTTTGGTTTTACAACGATGAGTCTTCTTTGCCAGCAGGTGCAACAGTTGGAGATACGGTAATTTGGGAAATTGAGGATGGGGTATTTTCTAAAGTAGCACCAAATAACAACACCATGCACTGGGGGTTAAAGAAGCACGACGACCCAACAAGAGCTAGTTATCAAGACACCAGAGGTTTTAGAGATTTCTTTGTTTTCAGATTGTCTGAAACTTATTTGTTGGCTGCTGAAGCGGCTGTAATGCAAGGTAATACACAAGAAGCAGCAGGTTATTTAAATGTGGTTAGGAGCAGAGCAGCTAAAGAAAATACGACCATTACTTTAGCTACTGCGAGCGATATGGATATGGATGCTATTTTGGATGAAAGAGCAAGAGAGTTAGGTGGCGAATGTATGCGTTGGATGGATTTAGCCAGAACAGGAAAACTAGTAGAAAGAGTGAAAGCTTATAATGAAAATGGTTCTGCAAGTATTGAAAGTTACCATACACTGAGACCAATTCCGCAAGCGCAAATAGATTTAACTACAATAGACTTCCCTCAAAATGACGGATATTAAAAAGCTTTTTATAATCATTATCAGTATAGTTGGTGCCTGTCAGCAGGTGCCAACTACTGATAAAAAAGTGGATGATTTTAATGCGCATCCAGAACATGTTTTAGTAGCAGCCCATCGCTCGGCACATCAAAATTATCCAGAAAACTCTTTGGCTTCGATCAAAGAAGCTATCAGATTAGGAGTGGATATTATAGAGATTGATGTGAGAAAAACCAGTGATGATAGTTTGATTATTATGCACGATCGAACTGTAGATCGCACTACGAATGGCACTGGTAAAGTAGCAGAATTATCTTTTGAGGATATTAGATCGCTTAAATTACTTCATGATGAAAAGCCAACAGAAGAACAAGTGCTTACTTTAGAAGAAGCTTTGTTAGCAGCAAAAGGAAAGGTAATGGTTGACATCGATTTTAAATTATCAGAAGAAGCTGACGCCATTAAAACTTACGAGCTTATAAAAAAGCTAGATATGGAACATGAGGTTTTATTCTATCTCTACGATTATAAGTACATTCCTCAGTTGCATCAACTCAATCCAGAAATAAAGCTAATGCCCAGAGCTTACAGCGAAGAAGATGTGAATGCTATTTTGAAGTACGATTACATCAAAATCGTCCACACAGACCATAAGTTTTATACAGATTCTTTAATGACAGCCATGTTAGATAAAGGTGTGAGAGTTTGGATAAACGCTTTAGGAACTTATGATGAAATGGAAGAAAAAAGCAAAAACTCAGGCTTCGATTTATTGTTACAAAAGCATATCAATGTAATTCAAACTGACTTACCAGAAGAGTTGCTTACTTATTTAAAGGGCAAAGATTTACACAATTAAATAAAATGCATTCGCGAAAATATTTGAGCCAATCTCATTAATATTTCGGACATCTTTTATCGATACTCTTCAGGTATTTGTAGATACTTCACCAGAGTTTTTTTCTCTGAGAGTATATTTGTAGCATGATAAAGAGAGTACTATTAACAGCAACTATGATGCTGCCGCTTATTGTTTTCGGGCAACAATGGCAGGGACATATCGCAGATGATCAAGGTGCACCAATTCCTAGTGCCTACATCATTAACAAGAGCAGCAATTCGCATGCTCACAGCAATGAATTAGGCTTTTTTAAACTGACAGACACGCAAGCAGGAGATACAGTTTTTGTAACTCACATTGGCTTCGAGAGCACATTTTTTATAGCGAATGCTAAACTAAAAGATGTGAGCATCCAAATGAAAGAGATGGTGGTTACACTAGACCAAATGGTTGTAACACCAGACTTAGAAACACAACATCAAATCGCACAAGTAGACTTAGTAACCAATCCGGTTAATTCTTCGCAAGAAATTCTGAGGAAAGTACCCGGATTATTTATTGGACAACACGCAGGAGGTGGTAAAGCCGAACAGATTTTTCTTAGAGGTTTTGATATTGACCATGGAACAGATGTAAATATCTCTGTTGATGGAATGCCTGTAAATATGGTTTCGCATGCGCATGGTCAAGGTTATGCGGATTTGCATTTCCTCATCCCAGAAACGATCGATAATATTACTTATGGCAAGGGACCTTACGATGCAAACAAAGGTGATTTTGCGACTGCTGGTTATGTAGATTTTAAAACTTACGATAGGTTAGAAAGTAACATGGCTTCTGTAGAAGTGGGTAGTTTTAACCGAGTTAGAACAGTGGGTATGTTTAATTTGCTTGATAGTGTAGAAAACAAAGATGCTTATATTGCTGGTGAATATTTTATTACAGATGGGCCATTTAATTCTCCACAGAATTTCAACAGAATCAATTTGATGGGTAAATATAGTGCCCGTTTTAAAAATCAAACTTTACAGTTGCAAGCTTCTTATTTTGATAGCAAATGGGATGCATCTGGTCAAATTCCAGAAAGAGCAGTTGAGCAAGGTTTAATAGATAGATTTGGCGCCATAGACGATACCGAAGGTGGACAAACAGGCAGAATCAATTTGCTGGCTAAACACTCTAAATTAATTAATGATAATACCATTGTAAATTCTAGAGCTTACTTTACACATTACGATTTTGAGTTGTATTCTAACTTCACTTTTTATTTGAATGATCCAATAAATGGCGATCAAATCAAACAAAAAGAGACTAGAAACATCATCGGTTACGAGACCAATATTTTTCACAATACGCATTTAGGTGGGTTTAATGTAGGCATTACTTCTGGTATTGGCTTCCGCTACGATAATATTGATGATATTGAACTATCACACACATTAAATCGCCAGACTACACTGGAAACCTACATGTTAGGCGATATTGATGAATCTAACATGTATGCTTTTTCAAGTGTCGAATTTCAGAAAGGTAAGTGGATGATTAATCCATCTTTGAGATTAGATTACTTTAAATTCGATTACTACGATAAGTTAGCTGAAGAATACAGTACACAATCGCAGAACAAAACAAGGTTGAGCCCGAAATTAAATATTTCTTATTCGCCAAATAACAACCTGCAATGGTATCTAAAATCGGGAATAGGTTTCCACTCAAATGATGCGAGAGTGGTTGTAGCAGAAGAAGGCGAAGATATTTTACCAGCAGCCTATGGTTCAGATTTGGGTACCATCTACAAACCAACCAAAAATTTAATGATTAATGCTGCTTTATGGTATTTGTATTTGCAGCAAGAATTTGTGTATGTTGGAGACGAAGGTGTTGTAGAAACAAGTGGTAGAACAGCCAGAAAAGGTATCGACATTGGTTTAAGATATCAGCCAATAAGTTGGTTGTATTTAGATACTGATTTGAATTATGCACACGCCAGATCAATAGATGAAGAAGATGGCAATAATTATATTCCGTTAGCTCCGAGTTTTACAAGCACGGGAGGAATTTCTTTGCAGCATCCATCAGGCTTAAATGCTGGTTTGCGCTATCGCTATTTGCACGATAGACCAGCTAACGAAGACAATTCTGTAACCGCTGAAGGATATTTTATTACCGATGTGAATGTGGGTTACAAATGGAAAAACTTGAGCTTAAATATGGTGGTAGAAAACATATTTGATATAGATTGGTACGAAACTCAGTTTTACACCACAAGCCAATTGCTAGGAGAAACATCGCCAGTTTCTGAGATTCACTACACACCTGGTAGCCCTATTAATTTCAGAATTAAGGCAGCAATCTCCTTTTAGCCATTTTAGTAATTTCATTTAGCGATACAATGCTCCCATTTATCGGTACAATATAAAAATTAGCAATTCAGCTAATTATCTTTAATCAAATTATAAATCACAAAGAAAGCATCTATAACAGGTGCTTTCTACAAACATAGGAAACTTGACTCAACAAGGTTTAACTGTCTATAAATCAGTGCTTAAAAAGCTTCTGGTTTAGTAATTACGACAGCTTAAATCTATTCATCACAATCAATTTATCTTATTCACTAATATAAATTCTAAGTATGAATTTTTTAAAGTCAATGTTCAATTACCACTGTATTTCCACATCGCTTTATCGCTGTAGCAGTAATAATAATATTGCTAAGGCAGATCAGGAGTTTTATGTAAATTCTGATGAAAGGAAAGGTACCCGCTTAATGAGTGAAATTTCTAGTAATCAGACTTTTAGATCACCATCATTTATAAATACTCTAATCGGCACGCTAGAAAATAAAGCGTATAACAATGTGGAACAGGATTTTTTTTCTTTCTCACTAACAAGCTCTTTTAGAGATAAATATGGTAACTCAACCATAAATAGAATTTCTGAAACCAAGTAATTCAATTTCTTAAAAGAACAACTCCTCATTTATTGCTTCTAATCTGATAGTCAAAAATCTGACTATCCATGGCATTGCTATGTCATTTGGAAGCTCATTTAAACTCAATCAAATATTATATAATTATGTCAAAACACAATATTAGACTTAAGAATAAACTTTCGAATCGTTTTATCTATTTCTTGCTCGCTTTCTTCACGTCATCATTAATTATACTTTCTAGTTGCGAAGACGAAGAAGATGTTGTGGCAGAAGAGGAAGAAGCTGCAATTGGTTCAATAGATTGTAGCTCTGTTACATTCTCAGATTCAGTGTATGCAAGTACAGAATTTACAGGTACTGTATCTATCTCATATACAGGCGGTAATGGTGTCGCTTATGACACAACACTTGTAATAGCTTCAACAGGTGTAACAGGTTATACAGCTACTTTAGAAAGTGGCACATTGGCAGATGGAGCCGGAAACTTAATTTTTGATATTGCAGGTATAGCAGAAATACCAGAAGGAGGCACTGCCTATTTTAGTATCGTGTTTGGTGGGCAAGCATGTGTATTGGAGATGACCGTAACAGCTGAAGTTATGGGAGGTGATTTTCCAGACGATGGTGGTTTTCCGGGTGGTGGAAGTAGCAGCACAAACAATGGTTATGCGAATGTAGATCCAGTTGAAGTAGTAAGTTGTTCTTCTTACTCTGGTATTGATAAAATCGTCTGTATTGCGGAGGCATTCACAGCTTTGCTAGACGAAGATCAACTAGCAACTGTTCAAGAAGATTACTCATTAGACAATGCTCAAAGGTGGTCTAACTTACCTGAAGGGCTTTATGGAAATAGGCTTGGACTATCTTTTGGTGAGATGGATTCAGCTCAAGTGGCATATGCTAAAGCATTGTTAGTAGAAATTTTGGGAACTACCGAAAACGAAGGATGGGACGAGTTACGTCAACATTTAATAGCTGATAATTACTTGAATGAAGCTGGCGGCGGAGATACTTATGGTGCATGGAATTATTACCTTACCTTTTTAGGAACACCTTCCACTTCTGGTACTTTTGAAATACAATTTGGTGGTCACCACTGGGCATTAACTAATACCTATACCGATGGAATGCTCTCAGGTGCTACTCCTTCATTTAGAGGGATAGAGCCTTATGGTTCATTTACTTTCGAAGGTGAGACTTATCAAACAATGAATGATGAACGAGATGCTTTTGCTGCTATGTTAAATGCTTTATCTAGCGACGAATTAGCAACTGCCGAATTGAGTGGAACCTATGGTGATATATTAGTTGGGCCTCAGAATGATAATAATTTCCCAGATACATATTCGGGTGTAAAAGTAGGAGATTTAACTTCTGACCAAAAAGAATTGGTTTTAGCAGCAATTAGAACTTATGTAGATGATCTTTCTGAAGATGAAGCAGAAGAATTTATGACGCTTTATGAGAGTGAATTGGACGATACATACATCGCATATTCTGGTACAACAAGCATGACTACCAGAAACGATTATGTGAGAATCGATGGCCCTTCTGTTTGGATTGAAGCTAGTATTCAAAATGGAGTTATTTTGGCAGATCCACACCCACATACAATTTGGAGAGATAAAACCTCAGATTACGGAGGAAATTAATTCTCAAATAATGCAGCTTTCCTGGCTCATGACTTAATCGAGCTAGGAAAGCTCAAACTCTTTATTGCTAAAAATGGAAGTCTTTCAAAGTCCAGCTAATACAGATCGATTACCTTTTTGTTAATTAAACTATTTTATTATGAAAAAAAGTTTTGTAATGATTTTGTCTGTCAACTATGTGCTTTTAATGCTCGTTGGCATTATCGTAGCGTGTTCAGACGATTCAGATTCTATTGAGCTTTCTGGCTCAGTAAGTAGCATAACCTCTACCGGAACTGGCGATGTTATTACCAATTTGCAAGCGAATGGTACAGGTGGTGGAGCTGCTTTCGATGGGAGAGTGAATTCAGCATCTGACTTAGACGATTTGGTAGACACTGCTTGGGGAGAAGGAAGTTTGGGTTTACATCGTGGCCATGCTCCAATAGAAAATGTGCTTATCGCTTTTCTTGGAATCACTCATAACAATATGCATACTTTTATGGAAAACTATGGCTATAACTTGGCTATGGTTTGCGAAAACTACGATTTCGATCCTGAAAACCTTATTGAATCGCTCACAAATAGTTTTGTGCCATTTATAGAAGAAGGTGTTGAGAATGGTGTAATTACGAGTGATGAAGTTGAATATTGGACTGAGCAAGTGAGAGAACAATTTAGCAATAGAGTTTATTGGGAGGGTTAATCTAATTAGCTTCAAAAGCCACGATTTGGCTTTTAGTGTTTCTCTTTTCAATAATAAAAGACATATAGAATCTCATTAATCGAAATTCTGTATGTCTTTATCTATCAATATAAACTCAGTTTATACAATGTTAAACAGCATACTTTTATAGGTTGACGCTTGAGTTTTTTCAATTATTAGACTTGGCAAACTTTTGTAAATCTTTGAGGTTTTCCTGCACTTCAAGATTAATCTTGCCATCTTTTAATATGGTTTGGTCTGATACCAAATCAGCATCCATATTTAAGCTAAACTCTAAATCTTTACCTTCTTTTATCAGATCGATCAAGCTTTTAAAAGCCTCATCCAAAGCAATAGAAAAAGTAAAAGAAGTGGGTGTTGTACTGTTAGACGGCAGCTCAATATTTCCTTCTTTTGTGCCTTTCAATACTTTGTTATCATCTAGTTGCAACTGTAAGTGGATGTCTTGCAAACCCACTGAAAACACATTGGGATTTTCGATGTTTGAGGTAACTTCAATCTCGGTATTTTTAACTCCTATATGGCTTACCTTCAAGTTTTGAATCTGTATTTCTGGAAACTTCACCAGCGGCAACTTTTTTGAAACCTGTAGATTGAAGGATTCGGGAGTAAGCATGCTATTGTCGTTAAACTCCGTAACTACAGCGTAATCTACACTGTCTTTTCCATCTGCTTCAAGGTCTTTTAGCAGAGAATCTAACTTATCTACATTTACTGTAACCGGTAAAGAAATGGTAGCACTATCGCCAGATTCTATCTGTAGTGGGTCTCTATAAGTACTTTTTGCAATTAAAGTATTTTCGATAAAGATGGTGTAAAAAATACTATCTACCGACAATCCCACCGGTAGCGGATTATCGAATAAAACTAGCATATCCATCTTTGCCTGATCACTGGTAAGGTTATTTATCTGTATGTTGGTCAGGTACATACTCGGCGTAACAGATTCCTTTATTTCCTGGACAGTCTCGGTATCTTTCGATAAGAAGAATACTACCACAAGAATAATCAGAGAGCTTACAGCTATAAAAATCTTCTTCTTTTTTAACATGTGTCGTTAGTTAAGGTCAAAAGCATTACAGCAAACTTAAATTACTGTAAAATTTCAATGAATAAACAAGCGTGATATCAGAATGTTTTTTTGTTGAGGAGTGGGGTAATGTGTTTAGTTGGGATTTGGGGATATATTGATACGGAAATATAGGATGATATTTCTTAGTGGTCTATTACCAAATTTATCTATTTAGCAAAGTAAATCCTGAATATTAATAAGTCATTCTTCCTCTCAATTGAAGAAAACTCTCATTCAAATAGAAACAAATTATACTAATTCTTAGATTTGCATAAATCTGTGGGGTATGCTAATTATTTCTATGAAAAAAACTTATCTGATTTTCCTTATCACTATCATTTCATTTTTTAGTGCTTGCAAGCAAAGTGAGCAAGTTCCTTCTAAGCCTCAACAAATTGCCTTTATGGCAGATGTTCACCTCACAGATATATTTGGTCACTTTACCGACTCTGATTATAAGGGTATTCAAAATCCGGCTACAGGGGAATATGTAATGCCGCGTTCGATGGCTTCGCAATTGCACTCGACCCGTATTTTTAATGAAAACTATTTTGCTTTCATTGCAGCCTTAGATGATATTGCAAAGCGAGAAATCAAATTAGTAGCTTTTCCCGGTGATTATACTGATGATGGCCAAGCAGTTCATGTTCGTGGTTTGAGAGAAATTCTGGAAAAATACGAAAAGCAATATGGTATGCAGTTTATGATTACCACTGGCAATCATGATCCTGTTCGTCCTTTCCATCATGAAGCGGGTAAGCGAGATTTTCTGGGTGAAGGTGGAAAAAATCAGCCGGTTTTCAGTAAAGCAGAGATGTATAATATCAATGCGAAGACTGATCTACCTGTTATAGTAACTGGTGATATTGCAGAATTGGGCTACAAAGGTATTTTGGAAGAATTAGGAAGTTTCGGATTTACACCTAATGAAAACTATCATTATTGGAGCACTCCGTTTGCAGATTATGATCCTGATAATTATTCTTTCGAAAAAGCACAAGAATTATCAAATCTCTCAAACAGAATGTACGAGGTTGCTCCGGGATTTACGGTGCCTGATGTTAGCTATTTGGTGGAACCTGTGGAAGGAATTTGGCTAATTGCCATCGACGGAAATATCTATGTCCCGAAAAGTGAGCGTGGTGATGAGAATGATCCTGATAGTTACCAAAGTGCAAGTTTGGGTTTTAATAATCTATCTGATAATAAAGACTATTTAGTTAACTGGGTTTCTAAAGTGGTTGAGGAAGCCAAAGCTCGTGGTAAAACAGTGATTGCATTTAGCCATTACCCGATGGTAGATTTCAACGACGATGCTTCTCCAATTCTTAAGCAATTACTTGGAGATAACAAGTGGCAATTGGCTAGGGTACCAGAAGAACGCATTGCTAAAGTGTTTGCTGATGCCGGAATAAAGGTACATGTGGCAGGGCATATGCACATCAACGATACTGGACTTCGTACAACTTCAAAAGGAAATACGATGGTGAATATCCAAACTCCTTCTCTTGCTGCTTATCAACCAGGGTATAAAATACTCACCATTCACTCAGATAATAAAATAGAGGTGGAAACGGTGAAAATTGATTCGGTACCTCGATTCAAAGAACTTTTTCCACTTTATGAGATGGAATTTTCTTTTCTGAAAAGTCTAGGTGAAGATAACCTGTGGGATAAATCGATTTTGGAAGTAGATTCTTACCACGACTTTATGCTTTGGCATCTGAAAGAGTTAGTTCGATTACGTTTTTTGAGTGATTGGCCAGAACCAATTAAAAGCTTTATTACAGAAAAGAACTTGGTAGAAATTGCCGCACTTATTGATACAGAATTGCCAAATGAAGCAGCTCAGTTTACTGGTTACGATTTACTAATCGATTTCTACAAAATCCGCAATGCAGATTTACTAGCTCTGGCTGATATTTCAGAAGAGCAGTTGAAATTATATCAGCAGTTAATAGAAAATTATAAAACAGTTGAACCAAAAGACGAATTAACTACACAGCTAAAAGAGTTCTTCGAGATTCTGGATATGTTCCTAAATGGCAAACCTGCTGATCATTTTACGATTGATTTGAATAATGGAGAAGTGAAAGAATATTCGCAAGCAATTGTTGAATAGAAGTTGGGTATTAAAATTCTAATAACTTTCTAATCTCTTTTTCTGCGACTTGGCAAAATAGCTCTTTATCTTTATAAAATCTTTAGAGATTTGCCATGAACAACATATTATTAATTGAAGATGAGCAGAATGTAGCTGCTTTTATAAAGAAGGGTTTAGAAGAAGACGGATATCAAGTACTGGTTGCTTACGATGGCAATTCTGGTTTAGATTTATTAGCTCAAAGTGAAGTAGATTTAATAATTCTAGATATAATTCTTCCGGGATTAAATGGCCTAGAAGTTTGCAAAAAAATTAGAAAAAGTCTGCATAAAGCGTGTCCCATTCTGATGTTAACAGCATTAGGTACAACAGATAACATAGTAAAAGGCTTGGATGCAGGTGCGGATGATTATCTAGCAAAGCCTTTTAAGTTTAAAGAATTATTAGCCAGAGCCAGAGCACTTTTAAGAAGAAAAAACAGGATTCCTGCAGAAGAAACTCAACTTAAAATTGCCGATTTGGAGTTGAACCAAAATGCAAAAACAGCAATTAGAGCCCAGCAAGAAATTAAACTGACTTCAACTGAATACCGTTTGCTAGAATTCTTTATGAAAAACCAGCGAACTGTACTTTCGAGAATCGATTTGCTTGAAAATGTGTGGGACATCAATTTTAATATGGGTACCAATGTGGTAGATGTATATGTGAATTACCTTAGAAACAAGGTCGATAAAGGCTTTGATTCAAAACTGATTCACACAGTTGTAGGTATGGGCTATATTATGAAAGAAGAATGAAAATAAGAAGCAAAATCACTTTGGTGTTTACACTTTTAACAGGGTCGCTATTAGCTATCATCTTTATACTAGTTTTCTTTTTTTCTTATCAATATACAGAAAAAGAGTTTTTCAGACGCTTGTTTGAACGAGCCTACATTATAGGTCAGTCTTATTTGGAAAAGGATGAAGTAAGCGAGCAGATTTACGATCAGATTCTTAAAAAGCATTATCAGATACTTCCAGAAGAAGAGGAAGCGGTGTTTCAGGTGAATGTCTCTAGAAAAACCATCGATAAAAGATCTAATGGAAAATACTCCGACAAGTTTATTGAAATGGTTTTTAAGCAAAAACACGCAGAGCAAAAGTTTGACGATGGCTACCGAGTAGGCATACTTTACACAGATAATGAAGGTGATTTTATCGTGGTTGTTTCGGCAAATAATCCATACGGAGAAGCCAAGATGAATAACCTCAGAAATATTCTAATGGTTGCTTTTGTATCGTCATTGTTCGTGATCTACCTTTTTGGCAGATACTATGCAGGAAAAGTGTTGAAACCAATTTCTAAAATTACCAGAAGAGCAAATGAGATTACTGCTACTAATCTGCATTTGCGAATAGATACAGGAAACAAAAAAGATGAACTTGCTGAGCTTGCTATTACTTTTAACAGCATGCTCGACAGGTTAGAAATCAGTTTTGACCAGCAAAATAACTTTGTGAACAATGCATCACACGAATTAAAAAATCCGCTGGCAGTCATTTTGGGAGAAACCGAAGTAACCCTAAACAAAGAGCGATCTGCAGAAGAATACAAAGAAGCATTACGCACAGTAGAAAAAGAGGCTCAGCGCTTAGAACTTTTAGTGAACAGCTTGCTCAAATTAGCGCAAGTTGGTCATAAAAACGAAGGTTTAATGATTGAGTCTGTAAGAATAGATGAGTTAGTAATTGAAGCTAAAGATGCTTTAGATAGCTCGCGTCCAGAGAATAACATATTGTTTGATTTCTCTGATTTACCCGATAGATATGATGAACTGGTTGTTACTGGCAATCATAATCTATTAAAAGTAGCCTTAACCAATATACTCGATAACGCCTGTAAATTCTCTATGAATCAGGAAGTTATCGTGAAAGTGACCGTTTTAGATAGCTCTGTGGAAATCTCTATAAAAGACAAAGGTGTCGGGGTTCCTGCAGATGCATTTAAAAACATATCAGAACCTTTTTTCCGGGCGCCAAATGTGCGTGGAATTAAAGGTTTTGGTATCGGTCTTTCGCTTTCTCAAAGAATTATTAATCTGCATAGAGGTAAATTATTAATCGATTCTGAGTTAGAAAAGGGCACTGAAGTAAAAATCATCATCCCGATCCATTTACCAAAATTCTTAGGATTAAAATTCTAATGCTATTCTAATCTGGTTCTTAAATCATTCTAAGACTACAGCTTTAATATTGTTTCAAAATTAATTGGTATCATGAAGCAAAAGAATATTATACTGTATCTCGGAATCATATTAGCCTTAGTTCTAAGTGCATCACTTTGGGGAAGTTTCAACGAAAGTTTTAACGAAGAAGATGAAGGCGTTTTGGAAACAAACTCAGAAGGAGACAACATCTTTCCAGTTACACATCCTGTGATTATGGATACGGTTTACAAAACCGATTATGTGGCTGATATTCAGGCAGTACAGCATGTAGAATTAAAAGCAAAGGTAGAAGGTTATCTCACAGAAATTCATGTAGATGAAGGCGAAAGTGTAAAAAAAGGGCAAGTGCTTTTTACCATTAGCAAACAAGAATATCAAGTAGAATTAATGAAAGCTTCGGCTGCCTTAAATAGCGCCATTGCAGAAGCTAGAACTGCTGAGGTTGAAGTGAAAAGTGCCACCGAATTAGTAGACAATAATATAGTTTCGGAGACAGAATTAGAAAGAGCGCATTCGAATCTAGAATCTTTAAAATCGCATATCGAAGAAGCAAAATCAGACGAAGCCAGTGCAAAGCTTAATCTATCATACACAGAAATAAAAGCACCTTTCGATGGTGTGATTGATAGAATTCCTAACAAGATCGGCAGCTTGGTAGAAAATGGTACTTTACTTACCACAATTTCTAACAACAAAGAAGTGTATGCTTACTTTAATGTTTCGGAGAAAGAATACCTCGATTTTATGCCATCTTGGAGTAGCAATAAGGAAGAAAAGGTATCTCTAATAATGGCAAATAATGAAGTTTACAGCTACAAAGGTGTAATAGAAACGGTTGAAAGCAAAGTTGATAAAAGTACAGGTAACATTGCCTTTAGAGCGGTTTTCCCAAACCCAGAATTGTTTTTAAAGCATGGTTTTACTGGCAAAGTAAGAATTAAAAAAGCCATTCGCAATGCATTAATCATTCCTCAAATTGCTACTATAGAATCTCAGGATAAAATGTATGTGTATGTGGTAGATGAGAATAATCAAGTTAGACGCAAAAGTGTAACTCCATTAATGGAAATTCCTCATCTATATGTAATTGACAATGATCTCTCAGAATCTGATGCGATAATTTATAAAGGCCTTCAACTGGTTAAAGATGGAGACGAAGTGCAAACTAAACTAATCAACTTCATAGACCAAGAATCAAAGGAAGACTCGGTCGAAGACCTAGCGATTACAGCTAGAAAATAAACTAACTACAAACAGACTTCATAACATCGTACAATTTAATCATTAACGAAAAAATCTATTAATGTTTAGCAGATTTATTCAGCGCCCGGTATTATCAATTGTAATATCACTGGTAATAACCATCATGGGACTTCTGGCAATGTTTCAACTACCCATTTCGCAGTTTCCAGATATCGCGCCACCAGAGGTAAACGTAAGTGCAGAGTTTGCCGGTTCTAATGCCGAAACTTCTATTAAGGCTGTAATTAGACCTTTAGAGATGGCAGTAAACGGAGTGCCTAACATGCGCTACATGACTTCAGAAGCTGGTAACGATGGTGCCAGTACCATTCAAATTAGTTTTGAAACGGGAACAGATGTAAATGCAGCAGCGGTAAACGTTCAAAACAGAATTTCTGAGGTAATTAGTAAACTACCAGAAGAAGTAAGACTTTATGGTGTAAAGGTGGGTAAGGAGATTAACAGTATGTTGATGTACCTCAATATATCCAGTTCAGACACCACAATGGACGAAAAATTTATTCACAATTTTGTTCATATAAATATTCTCGAAGAGCTCAGAAGAATTAAAGGAGTTGGTTTTATTGATATTAAAGGTCAAAGAGAATATGCCATTAGAATTTGGTTAAAGCCAGATAGACTTGCTGCTTACAACATCTCAGCCGATGAGGTAATTGAATCACTTCAAGACCAAAACGTAGAAGCGGCTCCTGGTACTGTTGGCCAAAGCTCTATGAAAGAAGCTCAGTCGATGCAATATATTCTAAAATATACTGGTCGATTTACAGATGAAAAGGAGTATGAAAACATCCCTCTAAAAGCGACTAAAGACGGGCAAATACTGAGAGTTGGAGATGTTGCAGATGTCGAGTTAAGTACTGTAAACTACGATACTTATGCCAAAGAAAATGGACAACCATCCGCAGCGATTGTGATTAAACAGTTGCCAGGTTCTAATGCGCAAGAGGTAATCGATCGTATTAAGGATAAAATGGAGGAGTTGAAAGAGAAAACCTTTTTACCCGGCATGGAATACACGATGGGTTATGATGTTTCTCGCTTTTTAGATGCATCAATGAAACAAGTTTTCAAAACCTTTATAGAGGCATTTATATTGGTATTTATTGTTGTATTTATATTTCTGGGTGATTTTCGTTCGACACTTATTCCAGCAATTGCGGTACCTGTATCGCTTATAGGTACTTTCTTTTTTATACAGTTGTTCGGTTTTTCTATTAACATGATAACATTGTTTGCACTGGTTCTGGCAATCGGAATTGTGGTAGACGATGCCATTGTGGTGGTAGAAGCTGTACACGCCGAAATGGAATCTTCTAATGCTAATGTTAAGAATGCTACTATCTCAGCTATGAAAAAGATCGGGGGAGCTATTATTGCGATTACGCTTGTAATGTCAGCCGTATACTTCCCCGTTTCTTTTATGTCTGGGCCAGTTGGTATTTTCTACAGACAATTTTCTGTTACATTGGCAGTAGCAATTATTCTATCAGGAGTTGTTGCTTTAACGCTCACCCCAGCACTTTGCACACTCATACTCAAAGACACACACCATCAGAAAGACACTAAAAAAACATTGATTTCCAGATTTATAGATGGATTCAATAAGCGGTATAACAGGATGTCAATTAGGTACAGAAAGCTAATCGGACTCATAGTAAACAGAAGGGTAATCACTTTTGGCATCCTGATTACCTTCTGTGTTGCTACTTTCGGAATTAGTGCTTTCGTTCCGGGCGGATTTATTCCAAATGAAGATCAAGGTATACTTTATGCCAATGTTTTAACTCCTCCTGGTGCAACAGTAGAAAGAACTCAGGAAGTTGTGGATCAGGTTCAAGAAGAAGCAAATAAGCTTGATGCAGTTCAGTCTGTTTCAACCTTGGCAGGTAATAACCTATTCTCAGATGGTACAGGTTCTCCTTATGGAACCGTGCTTATCAATTTAAAAGATTGGAACGACAGAAAAGAATCAGTGGCAGAAATTTCTAAAATGATGAAAGCGCGTACAAGCCATATAAAAGGGGCAAGTATCGATTTTGTTTCTCCTCCGGCTGTACCAGGTTATGGTAATGCAGGTGGATTTGAATTTAGGTTTTTAGGCAGAGCAGGCAACGACGACCTCAAAAAGATGGAAGTGGTAATGAAAGATTTCATTACTGAATTAGAAAAAAGACCTGAGATACAAAATGCTTTTTCACTTTTCGATAATAACTATCCACAGTATTTACTGCATGTAGACTACGACAAAGCCGCACAAAAAGGTGTATCTGTAAACAATGCAATGGGTACTTTACAAACTTTATTGGGTAGTGAGTGGGCATCGGATTTTATTAGATATGGAAAAACTTATCGCGTAATGGTGCAGGCACATCCAAGTTACAGAGCTTTGCCAGAAGATGTACTTAAGCTGTATGTAAAGAATGATGATGGAGAAATGGTACCTTATTCTGCTTTTATGGAGATTGAAAGAGTATTAGGACCTGAGCAAGTTACCAGATTTAACATGTACACTTCTGCTACAATAAATGGCGACACTTCTCCGGGATATAGTAGTGGTGATGCCATTAAAGCGATACAAGAAGTGGCGAAAGAAAAATTACCAAACGGTTACGATATTGCTTGGTCGGGCATGACCTACGACGAAGTAGCTATTGGAAACCAGAGTGTTTATATTTTCATTATCTGTTTGTTGTTTGTGTACTTGTTACTGTGCGCACAATACGAGAGTTTTCTGCTTCCATTACCTGTAATACTTTCGTTACCAGTTGGAGTTTTTGGTGCTTTCTTCTTGCTATTTGTTTTTGGCTTAGAAAACAACATTTATGCACAAGTTGCTTTGGTTATGCTCATAGGTATGTTGGGTAAAAATGCCATTCTTATTGTAGAGTTTGGAATTCAAAAACAGCAAGAGGGCTTTACTCCATTAGAAGCAGCGATAGAAGGAGCCGCATCCAGATTGCGACCAATTTTAATGACTTCTTTTGCCTTTACAGCAGGTTTAATTCCGTTAATGTTTGCTTCGGGAGCGGGTGCAATTGGTAACAAAACAATAGGAACAGCAGCAGCAGGAGGGATGATATTCGGAACTATTTTCGGTGTAATCGTTATCCCCGGATTGTATTACATATTTGCTTCTCTCGCTTCTAAACAAAACAATGAAATTGAGGGTAATCACACACTCGAAATTAATCAATCAAATTAAGATCAATGTTGAGATTAAATAAGTCAGCTGGCATTTTTTTGCTTAGCTTGTTAATGATATATAGCTGTAAACCAACTAGCCAATTAAACGAAAGTAAAAAGCTAGTAATGCCAGCAGCGTATGCTACAACGATTAATTCAAATACCGATTCAATAAACATCACTTGGGAAACATGTTTTTCCGATCCTTTACTAACTGCCCTTATTGATACCGCTCTAAACAACAATTTTGATGTTTTGAGCATGTTGCAAAGAGTTGAAGCTGCCCGTGCTGAAATACTCTTTGCAAAAGGGCGAATGTTGCCGACAGTAGATGCTGGTATTTCTGCGGGAGTTATCAGATTGGGCGAGTACTCTGCAGATTGGGCAGGAAACGAGGGTAGCCAGTATGTAAACGGTGAGATGATGACACAGAGAATTCCTGATTATTATTTAGGCTTTTCTGCTTCTTGGGAAGCCGATATTTGGGGAAAACTTAAAAACCAGAAAAAAGCGGCATACTCAAGATATTTATCAAGTGTAGAAGGTAGCAATTGGGTAGTTACCAGTTTAATTGCTGAAATTTCTAGTATCTATTACGAATTACTTTCATTAGATAATCAACTAGAAATTATTCGTGAAACCATACAGATTCAAGAGAATGCACTGGAAATTGTAAAGATTCAGAAAAGAACCGGAACAGCGAATGAATTGGCTGTAAAGCAATTTGAAGGTCAGTTGCTAAATACAAAGAACATGGAAAGAGCTTTGTATAAAGAAATCATTAGCACAGAAAATATAATCAACTTTCTGTTAGGCAGATTTCCTCAACCAATAGAGCGATCGCCAGCTTTATTTTCAAATGAGTTTCCCGAAGGTTTAGCCCCAGGTATTCCTTCTACTTTGTTGCAACTCAGGCCAGATATTAGAGAAGCAGAGTTCGAATTAATGGCAGCAAAAGCAGATGTAGCGTCTGCAAAAGCAGCATTTTTGCCATCGCTAAATGTTACTGGCGATATTGGTTTCAATGCTTTTAATCCATCTTATCTTATTAGAACCCCAGAGTCAATTGCATATGGTTTACTAGGAGGATTAACCGCTCCCTTAATTAATAGAAGTGCCATTAAAGCAGAGTTTAAACAGGCTAATGCTTACCAGTTAGAGGCTTTATATAACTACCACAAAACAATATTGAATGGTTATGTTGAGGTGGCAAACGAAATGGTAAATCTCGATAATCTGGATGAAATGTATGCTTTTAAAAGGGAAGAAGTAGAAGCGCTTAATCAATCAATTGACATTTCTACCAGATTGTTTCGAACAGGTAGAGCCAATTATTTAGAAGTACTACTGGCTCAACAAAATGCCTTAGAAGCAAAACTGGATTTAATAGATACGAGAAAACAACAATATTTAGCACTTACCAAAATCTATAAAGCATTAGGTGGAGGCTGGTACAGGTGATGTTTTATCAATATGATGAATTAGTATTATTAGTAAAACGACAATTTATCAAAGAGACGCTAGCTTTATAAAGCTAGCGTCTCTTTGATTTTATCTTTACTCTTCCAACCTTTCAAATAACTCCAACATGTCTGTTACAGGATCATCTGAGCTCATGTGGAGTGGGATTTCTTTTTGCTTACACCATTCTTGTTCCCAAGCTTTAATTTTTGCTTGTGTTGCTGCTATGTCTAATTCTTTACTTTTAGAGACGCTTTCTTTTAGCTCAGTAAATAACATTTGCCATCTTGGTAAGTAGAAATCTTTATACATACCTTGCCACGATTTTGAAGCGTAATCTTTTAAAGTGGTACCTCCCCAAACAGTTATTTGAGTTCTGGCATTTTGCACATAAAACCAGCTTTCCTCTTCAGTTTTCCCTAAATCGTAAGCACTTTGTAACCAGTAGTTTACATTGTTAAATGGCTGATAACCAATTACCAAATCTAGCTTAGAAGCTATCGATTCAATATCTTTTAAAATACTATCTCCTTTTGTAAAATCTTTATTTTGATATGTCTTTACCGTTTCTGTTAGTAAAGAATCAATTTTTATAGAAACATAATGTCTAGTCGCATCAATGGCATCATAAATCAACAAAGAGTCTTTTTGAGGGCTTTCTACATTCTCGAGGAGCAATTTAGTACCCTTCGGAATATTTGTTAAATCACTTGGATGCCCTTCGAAAGTTACAACATCGGTAGTAGGTCGTTTGAAAAACAAGTAAGCACCAGCATCACCTTTCCACCAACGAGGAGACCAGTATCGGGTACTAAAAAGTCCATCTTTTAATATATCCCAAGCTTCTAAAATTTGATCATTACTCTTACCATATCGAGCTTGGGTATAGTTATCAATCCACTCATTCCAGTTGATGCCATTGTTCGTCCAAGGCAAATCATACAAATATTCATAAACGATAGAATTATTATTGAGACCTTCTGGTAAAACTCCATAGCCAACTAGCGAGCCTGTTTCTGGATTATCCACTAATTTTTTAAACTCCTCATTATAAAAATCAAAATCACCATATACCGGATTAGAACCGCCGTAATTATGCACATATCCGTAAGTCCATTGCTTGCCGACATAAGCTTCTGCATCTTTCCAAACATCTGGGTATCTGTCATTGCCAAAATCTTGAATTATAATACTGTCATTCGGAACTTTACTTAAAAAAGCTTTTACAGATGGATTATCCCAAAACTCGCGATCGTGCCCAAACAGCCAGCCTTGCATTACCCAAGTAGCCCCCGGAGCAGCAGTGGCAATAGGTTTGTAAACAGCCTCTCCGTATTTTGCCAATAGTTCTTGTTTATTGTCAGGCGTAACTGGAGGTTTCATTTCGTTAAAAGAATCTGCCAGATAAAAATCAGCCTGTCCATACATTTCATTATACAGTTCGATAAACCTTTTTCCAATCTTATTGAAAAGAGGGTCAGTTGGATCAAGCAAAAAAGTACCTGCCATCCCTTCGTTCCAAGATTTTAGCTGAGTGATTTTTGCATCAGGAAATTCCTTTTTAATACCCTCTGGCACATAACCACTAAATGCCGGAGCAACAGGCTTCATGCCTAGCTCACGCATTCTTTGTAAAATCTTTTTCTGTAATTCAGATTTTTGCTCAATAAAATTGATTGGTAATGGACCACCGTAACTATTGATATTTCCCATTCGGTGCCAAGGTAAAAAAGCAGGACCGGCAAAGTAGTTAAGGATTGTATCTTTCTCCAAACCTATTTCTTGCCAGAGTTTTAAATATATAGCTTCCTGACCTTCCATTGCAGTTGGCATATTAATTCCATGCAAAACCATCCAATCAATTTCCTGTTCCCACCTTTGCCAATTCCACCAAGGAGTGGTATAGCCAAAAGCGCAAACATTTAGGTATTGCCTATATAAAAAAGGTACTGTGAGTTTTGTTTTTTGAAAATCTGGCCAGCTTTCAGGAAGAGTAATACATTTTCCTTCCCAACTAAACTGCAAAGCATGAATGTTTTTTAGATAATGATAAGCACCATAACTCAACGCAACAGGAGTTGTAGCTCTAATAATTGGCTTATTGTTCACTACTTCAATCTCAACAAATTCCTCATTACTATTATTAGTAAGTACAAATTCGAATTCAGTGGCCCTCTTACCAATTACTCTTTCTAGAGTTTGATAAACGGGTTTTACTTCATCTGGAATTTCTTTTTCAACTGATTTGGAACAGGAAAATAGAAAATATGAAAGCAAAATAATATTTGCTGAAAATCGAAGTGCAAATAAGGTTTTTGTTGGTTTCAATGTACTTATGTGAATTTATGTTTGAAAAGTAATTGGATAAAGTGAATGTGTTTTTCCTTATTTAGTTAAATAAGTGTATATGTACTACAAATATAAATTTATATTGAAAAAAAGCTAGAGTTAAGGACAAAGGAGTTTTCAGTATTAATACTTCTTACTATTCTGATGCTTAGAATAGTTTAAAATGAGATCAATTTCGATCGAAAGATTTAGAGAATTATTCAATACTATTAGTGTGAAGTAAATATAAATTATCTCCCAAATTAACTATCTCATCAACCACTTTCCAAAACTCATCCAAATCTAACTTATCACCATTTCCCACTCCCAACTCAAAATCAATATATAACAAATAAAAGTTTTACTGTGTAAAAAATTAGAAGTGTGTCAACAATTGCTAATGGGAGATGTTAGTAGTTTTACATCTTTTGGAATAGATAATTATATTCTCAATTGAGAAACGCATAAACTAACGATAATGGAAACAATCAACGTAAATATGAAAGTACACGATAGTCAATTTATGAGAATGGATTATTATCCGGTGGAGAAATACATGGAGACTACTTGGCAGCCTGGGACAAAATATATGTCAATCGACCAATACAAAAAGGAATTCATTTCACACATATCCTTGCTGGCAAAATATCAGGTAAAATTATCTCTTGTTAATGAACAATTGTTACATTTTACTGTAGGCCCAGAGGTTCAGCAATGGATTGAAAAAGAAATTATTCCAAAATCTCCAATTAGTATAGAAAAAGTCGCAGTAGTTCTCAGTCATGATTTTATTCAGCAATTAGCCGTAGAGCTTCAACTAAGCAGTACATCTTGCGATGATTTTGAGTTTTTATTTTTTGAAACAAAAGAAGCTGCTAAATTGTGGTTATTAACTAGAAAAGTAGAAGAACATGCTTATAATTTGATGTCAAAAAGATAAATACTTAAGTCGTTCTGAAGTAAAAATAGTCTATGAATTGAAACATGGAAATAGATAAATTTAACCAAACAATAGATTACTGGATTGATGAACTAGACAAATTTACTATCGAACAACTTTTATTAAAACCAGATAGTAACAGTTGGTCTTTAGGTCAAGTTTATGAGCATTTAATTGAGGATTCAAATTGGTACAACAGCCAAATTAAATTCTCATTAGAAAGTGATACTTTTGCAGATAAAGAGATTTCTGCCAAAGCAAAAGAATTATTGAAAAGAGGAGCGTTTGAAAATATAAAGATAAAAGGAGACGCTGAGAACGCAGCCAAAGTTAAACAACCCATATCTGTATCTCAGCTAAAATCAGATATGGAAAAGCTTAAAAAAGAGACAAATAATTTATGGCTCGAAATGCAAAATGATTCGGTAATTGGCAAATCAGAACACCCCGGTTTTGGCTATTTCAATTGCTATGAGTGGTTGGCATTTTCAGAAATACACATGCGCCATCACATGAGACAAAAAGAAAACCTTGAGCGATTTTTAGGTTTAAATCAGTAATAAATACATTCAACTATATAAATTATTTATCAACTACACTTTGTTATCAATACTAAATGCTTTCCTTCAATTTCAGATAATATAAGTCAAGTAAATTAAAGTAAATCCAAAATATAGGAACCCACCCACAAAAACAATCCAAGCCCACTTATCATATTTTAGCAGTTTCATCCACATAAAAATTCCAGTAATGGTAAATAGGATTAAACTGGTGCCAAGTAAGTCTAGCAAAATCGCATATAGTTTATAACTAGGCCCACCATCAAAGCCTCTTTGCCTGTGTATACCTTCTAATGCATCACTCGTACTTTTGTAGGTTTTTACCACTTCCATTTTGTTTTGTCCCGATAGGTATGTAATTCGAGTACTTCCACCCGCATGTGCATATTCTTGAAATGGATTTTCTTTTTTTTCAATCTGAGCGTAATCAAATCTGCCATTTATATCATGCTCAGCTATCCATTGTGCCCATTCTTCTGCAGAATTAAGCTTTCGTTCTACATCAAAGAGTTGAGTTTCTTTAGTAGACTCGTGGCTTAAAGATTTATGATATATCATTATATAGCTTGTTAAAATAAACATAATGAGCAATGCAGTGGTGCTAAGTCCAGCATACAAATGTATTTTCTTAATTAGTTTGTATTTGATTTTCATATCAGAACCATTAGAATACACGAAAAAATAAATAGACCTCCAAAAAGGTAAAGCTCCCAAGTTTTGCGGCTGTATTTTAACCATAACCAAAGACCCAAAACGAGTGCTGTAAAAAGCGTTAGTAAAGTGAGCCATTGGTAGACTGCCCAAGTTCTTAAAACAAAAGGAGCGTTTGGAATATTTCCATTAAAAAAATGTAATCCATTGAGCACTGCAATTAAACCTTTTGGTTTTTCTTCCAGCTGTACCATTCCTGTATTGAAGTCTAATGTAAGATCGGTAGTTTTAGCTAAATGAGTTAATTGACATTTAAATTGGGCAGAATCTCTTTGAATATTCCAGTGAGGAACCCAACCCATAATATTTAATTTGTCTCTCAAACTTTCTGCTAATTCTACATTTTCTAGTTCAGGATTTACTTCAACTTTTGTTGACCAAGTTTTAGAAATATCCTTGTTTTCTACATCAATTTTATGGTTGAGAATGATACTGCTTAAACCAAAAGCGATTAAATAAAAGGAGGTGAAAAGCCCAGCATACAAATGCAGCTTTATCAGGAGAATTTTTTTCATTGATTCATATTTTACTATTCTTTGAGTCACTTTCTAGTGATTACTAAAATTAGTAAAGTAGATTGATTTTCTTATACTGATATGGCTAGTCTACAGTAATTTAGAATAATACTATTTCTTCTTAATTATAAAATAAATTGAAACAAGCCTACAAATCTTGACATTCATCGATCTTTTTTAGCATTAAAAAACACCAATTGAATAATTAATTCGCATCACTAAGAATAGCAGAAAGGCTTTTAGCAATTGATCAGGATAGCCATCTAAATATTTCAAGTAAATTTGGGATAAACGAATACGATAAGTTGAACTGACTATGAACTTCAAAATGATGAAAAACCTCCAAGCATTGTACTTTTTATTTCTGTTTACAATGTTAGTGCTTCCACATAAAGGCATTTCAGTTCAACTAAATTCTACTGATAAAAATGACTGGCAAGCTAAATGGATAAGCTGTGCTTCTAATTTGGATACTATCAACTCTTGGACTAATTACCGGAAAGTTTTCGAAAACAAAAGTAATGTAAAATCGGCCACAGCTTATATTGCTGTAGATTCTAAATATTGGCTTTGGATAAATGGAGAGCTGGTAGTTTTTGAAGGAGGATTGAAACGCGGGCCAAAACCTAATGCCACATACTACGACGAAGTTGATCTCACTCCATATTTAAAAGATGGTCAAAATTCCATTGCAGTGCTGGTTTGGTATTTTGGTAAAGATGGGTTTTCTCATACTTCAAGCGGTAAATCGGGTTTGCTGTTTGAAATGAAAATTAACGATAAAACTGCTTTGATTTCTGATAAAACATGGAAATGCACTAAGAATCCAGCATATTGGCATTCTGTTGAAGATACACAACCAAACTATCGATTATCAGAATCGAATATATTATACGATGCCCGAAATGAGATTAAAGATTGGGAAAAAAAGACATTCAATGCAAATAGTTGGGAGAATGCGATTGAGCTTGGTGAAGCTGGCGGTGCTCCTTGGAATGCGCTTGTAAAACGACCGATTCCTTTGTGGAAAGACTATGGTCTTAAAACCTTCAACAAAGAATATCCATTTACATCAACTGGTGATACTATTAAGTGCAAGCTACATTACAATGCACATTTTACACCTTATTTATCTGTAACAGCAAATGCTGGAGAAGCAATTCATATCCTTACAGATAATTACTATGGAGGAACTGTACCGAATGTTCGGGCAGAATACATCACCCGAAAAGGCAAGCAAAACTATGAGTCATTAGGTTGGATGAATGGTCACGAATTTTGGTTTGTAATTCCAGAAGGTGTCGAGGTAAATTCACTTGGATATAGAGAGACTGGCTATAATACTGAGTTTACTGGTTCTTTTGAATGTGATGATGCCTTTTATAATCGCTTGTGGGAAAAGTCTCAACGTACGCTGTATATCACTATGCGAGATACTTATATGGATTGCCCAGATCGGGAGCGCGCTCAATGGTGGGGAGATGTGGTTAACGAGTTGGGCGAATCATTTTATGCTTTAGATACGCAATCTCATTTACTGACAAAAAAAGGTATTTATGAGTTAATGAACTGGCAAAAAGCTGATGGAACAATTGCTTCACCCATTCCTGGAAATTACGATAGTGAGCTTCCCATGCAAATGTTGAACAGCGTGGGTTATTATGGTTTTTGGACTTACTACTTTTACACTGGAGATAAGAAAACTATTCAAGATGTTTATCCTGCGGTAAAGAAATATTTATCGGTTTGGCAATTAGGCGAAGATGGTTTGGTAGTTCCTCGCAAAGGAGGTTGGACTTGGGGAGATTGGGGAGAAAACAAAGATATGGCTGTGTTGTACAACGAATGGTACTATTTGGCTTGCAAAGGGTATGCGCGGATGTCTGATTTATTGGAGAATAAAAAGGAGAAATTATGGGCAGAAAAACAGATGCAATCTATAGTCGAGAATTTTAATAAGTCTTTCTGGAATGGCAAAGAATATAGATCACCAAATTACAAAAATCAAACAGACGATAGAGCCAATGCTTTGGCTGTTTTATGTGGTTTTGTGGATGAAAGTAATTACGAAGCGATTAAAGAGGTACTTGATAAACAAAGACATGCAAGCCCATACATGGAAAAATATGTGCTTGAAGCTTTAGTGAAAACTGGCAATATGGATTTGGCTTTATCTCGAATGAAAGATCGATTTGCCAAAATGATAGATAGTGAATTAACTACACTTTGGGAAGGTTGGGGAATTGGTCGTGAAGGTTTTGGTGGTGGTACAATCAACCATGCTTGGAGTGGGGGTGGACTCACCATTTTGTCTCAGTATGTTTGTGGTTTGTATCCAATTGAAGCTGGATGGAAAAAGTTTGCAGTTAATCCTCAATTAGGAACATTAAATTATGCCCAAACACAAACTGAAACTGTAAAGGGACTCATTTCTCTTAAGGTAGATAAAACTCAGAATTTCAAACTCGATTTAAAAGTGCCAAAAGAAAGCGAAGCAATAGTGTATTTACCTGAAAACTCCACTAAAGTTTCGGTAAACAATAAAGCTGTTAAATTTGAGAAAGTAGATGGTAAAAGCTTTATCACACTTAATGCTGGTGATTATAAGATTGTAGCAGAATAAATTTAGACAGAGTTTTAGGAGAGCATAGTGAAATGTCACTTTGCTTTTTTTTTATTGCTCAAATAACAATCCTCACATCAAGTTCAACTCCCCCAATCTAAGGGGTAAGTATTTTAATAATGAGTTAAATCTATGGTGTGTATTAAATAATTAAGTTTGAGCAACTACTTTTGGGCGGCTAAACAAAACGATTTAGCTTATTAATAAACTCAAAAGCAAAAAAACAAAAAAGGAAATGAAAGATTTACGAATTCTAGCCGCTACTTTGATCACTATCATTTTTACCAGTTGCAACAACATGAATACCAGTAAGGAGACTGCTCAGCAAGAGACAGCTCAACCTGAAGTTGCATCTGACACACTAACTGCACATTTAAAAGAATTCAATCCAGATTTACCTACCATTGGTTTGTTAATGTATAATGGAGTGCTACAAAGTGAAGTGGTAGCAACTTCTGATGTTTTTGCCAAACCGACCGAAGATGGAAAGCAAATTTTTAATGTGATTACGATTAGCGAAACCGGAAAACCAATTACGACTGAAGAAGGCTTACGATTAATTCCCGATTACACTTTTGATAATTGTCCAAAGTTAAAAGTGTTGTTTGTGCCTAGCGCATACGATATGTATTCTCAGGTGCACAACGATAAGATTGTAGACTTTATCAAAAAGA
>PBYL01000196.1 GCA_002729595.1 Thalassovita sp.
CCTCTTCATCTAATTTGCTAATCTCATATTCAGCATCAAAAATGATTTCGGAAGTGGCTTTGTCATTATCTACCAACTTTTTATTTACTCTTAACACTTCGTTGAGTAATTGTCTGGTTTCTGTGTAGATATTCAGTGCTTCTTTGGCTTGTATATACTTGTAATAAGCCACTTTAATTTCTTTTGTGAGCTCTTTTTGGTAGACATCCTTTTTTGCTTGCTGAATGCTCACCAAATCTTTAGAAGCTTTGTAATTGTAAAATATCTCTGAATTAAAAATGGGCTGTATTAATCTGAGCTTTGTATCGTGGAATTTATTTGGCAGAAACTGTTCTTCTACATTATCCACCATCGAAAAATTGTTACTCTCATTCATTTCGTTTAGCGTGCTGTAAACTGGATTCAATAAATCACCAATTGGCAATTCAATCATCCTGCCTCCTCTTGCAAGTGTATAATCTGCATTAAAACTCACATTCGGATAAAACATACCTCTTGCTTCTTTTAAAGATTCAACCTGCCTGTCGAGAGTTAAACCTTGCCTTTGCATGGCTAGGTTAGATTTTAAGCCTTCTTCGACGTAGTTATCTAGAATTGTAGATTGAGCAAAAAGTTGATTTATCGGTAAGTTAATTACAAAAAGCAGCAATAACATCAACTTTAATTTATTTTCCGACTGACAGTCGGATGTCTTCAAAAAATATATGGGATTATCCCATATAGTACTTTGTATCTTGCTTAGCATATACAATCTCAGTTTAATAAATATTTGTTCTTATCATTTATGTTGAAGCAATGCCATTTCTTAAGAATAGAAAATAATGCTCAAACAATTCTTTTTCATCTATATCTTTATACTCCTTCAAAATATCACCTTTCACTTTGGTTAATTGCATTACACCAGTCGTCATACTCCAAAGTAATTTGGCCACAATCTCAGGTTTTAAATCTTTTCGTACAGATCCATCAATTTGACCATGTTTAATCGCATTCATCAAAATGTTATCACACTTCTGTCCATTCATGCTGCTCTCCATAGGGTCTTTTGCTGTAAAACCTAATTCAAACAGAGAAATAAACTGGTAGTAGTTTGGGTAATCTTTAGCAAACTGAATATATGTTCTGCCTATGCCCTCAAGCTTTTCAAGTCCTGTTTCGTAATCATCATAAATTGAAGAAAACATTTCTCCCAACTTATTAAATGCTCTTTTATTAATTTCTAAGAGTATTTCTTCTTTGCTTTTGTAATAACCGTAGATTGTAGCTTTGCCCAATTCTGCTTCTTTAGCAATATCATCCATCGTCGTATTTTGCATCCCCTTTTTAGATATTACTTTCTCTGCTGCATCAACAATCTCATTGTTTCTTCTTATTCTTTCTCTTTCCCTTCTTTCTTTAATTCCCATATCATATAAATTATACTCCGACTAACGGTCGAGATAAATAATAAGTTCTATAATCGACTAAAAATAGTTTATTTATTATTTAAAACATCAAAATCGCAACTATATGTCTAGAGAAAGAATAATTTGACAGTATTTAAAATACTTTAATTATTCAAAACCTTTAAGACAAACATAGCAATCCGACTCATAGTCGGAAACCACTTTCCCTATGAACCGGACAAAACGATTGATGAACTGGAAAAATCAGAGATGAAAGGAATTTGCTCTAATTATCAGCTTAAACCGCTACCTCTCCTTTGATATGTGGATGTGGATCGTAATTCTTTAAAGTGAAATCCTCATATTTGAATGAGAATAAATCTTTCACTTCAGGATTAATCTCCATTGTTGGCAAAGGTCTAGGATCTCTGCTTAATTGTAATTTTGCTTGCTCTAAGTGATTAGAATATAAATGTGCATCGCCAAAAGTATGAATAAAATCACCCGGTTCGAGATCACAAACCTGAGCGATCATCATGGTTAGCAATGCATAAGAGGCAATGTTAAAAGGCACACCTAAAAATACATCTGCACTTCGCTGGTACAACTGGCAAGAGATTTTGCCATTGGCAACATAAAACTGAAAAAGGGTATGACAAGGAGGCAATGCCATATTATCTACATCTGAGGGATTCCACGCACTTACTAGCAACCTTCTAGAATCTGGATTATTCTTAATTTGCTGAACAAGCTTGCTTATTTGGTCGATTTTCTCACCAGATGGAGTTTCCCAAGAACGCCATTGTTTGCCATAAACTGGTCCTAAATCTCCATTTTCATCAGCCCACTCATCCCAAATTCTAACCTTATTATCTTTTAGGTATTTAATGTTGGTATCGCCATTTAAAAACCAAAGCAATTCGTGAATGATTGATCTTAAATGAAGCTTTTTGGTGGTAACAACAGGAAAACCTTCTGAAAGATCGAAACGCATTTGATACCCGAATATACTTATTGTACCAGTTCCTGTTCTATCTTCTTTCTTAGTTCCCGTTTCTAAAATGGTTTTAAGTAAATCCTGATATTGTTTCATCTTTCTATTTAAATTCTTCCTGTTAGAAATGCTTATTCAAGCTGCAAATATACAGTTGTTCCCACAGACAAAAAAGAATAACTTAAGTAAAAGCACTTCTTTAAAATGGCAGATATAAATGGATCTATTTCTTATCTTATTTACGTTTTCTAAACAAGAAGTTAAAGTAAAGATTTATATATTACAATTTATAAATTTCTAAATTTGACTTTACTAACAACACATATTTTTAAATAATTATATTATTTCAATATTTTATTGAACAAATGAAAATGAACAAGCCTTACCAATCTCAACATAAAATACGCATTGTAACTGCCGGCTCTTTGTTTGATGGACATGATGCTTCCATAAATATTATGCGAAGAATTATGCAAGCATCTGGTGCCGAAATTATTCACCTAGGTCATAATCGATCAGTACAAGAAATAGTTGATTGTGCCATACAAGAAGATGTGCAAGGAATTGCCATTACTTCTTACCAAGGAGGTCATATGGAATTTTTTAAATACATTTTCGACCTGCTTCAAGAAAAAAATGCTTCTCAAATAAAGATTTTTGGTGGTGGCGGTGGTACTATTTTACCTTCAGAAATAGAAGAATTACATCAATACGGAATCAATAAAATATTCTCTCCTGATGACGGAAGAGAACTTGGTTTGCAGGGAATGATTAACGAAATACTGAAAGCATGCGATTTCCCAACAGGTAACAACCTAAATGGCGAGTGGATAAAAATTAGTAATCAAGATAAAAAATCTATCGCCAGAGTAATCTCTGCTACTGAAAATTATCCCGAAGAGATAAAGAAGTTTTTAGATGATATAAAGTTTAAATCCTCACAGAAAACGGTTCCGGTATTAGGTGTTACAGGAACCGGAGGCGCAGGTAAATCGAGTTTGGTAGATGAACTAGTGCGAAGGTTTTTATCAGACTTTAGTGATAAAAAAATTGCAATTATTTCTGTAGACCCATCTAAAAGAAAAACAGGTGGCGCACTTTTAGGCGATCGAATTAGAATGAATTCTGTTTTTGATGATCGGGTATATATGCGCTCTTTGGCAACTCGGCAATCAAATTTAGCGCTATCAAATCAGATTAAAGAAAGCCTAGATATATTAAAATCTGCTAGGTACGATTTAATCATTCTAGAGACTTCTGGCATCGGGCAATCTGATACAGAAATTACAGATCATGCAGATGTTTCTTTATATGTAATGACACCTGAATTTGGGGCAGCAACACAACTTGAAAAGATTGATATGCTGGACTACGCTGATTTCATTGCCTTGAATAAGTTTGATAAAAGAGGCGCTTTGGATGCACTACAAGCAGTAAAAAAACAATATCAGCGCAATCATTTACTTTGGGAAAGTTCGCTGGATGACTTACCAGTTTACGGAACCATTGCAGCCCAATTTCAGGACAAGGGCATGAATCAACTTTATCATAAAATAATAGATTTGCTCAACGAAAAATTTGCTTTGAATTGGGAAAGCAAACTATTAAAAAATGAATTTGATCAGCAAAAGCTTTTCATTATTCCACCTGATCGAACCAGATATCTTTCTGAGATTTCTGAGACAATAAGAAGTTACAATAAACAAGCTGAAGAACAAGCAACCATTGCAGACAATCTATTTGGCTTGAAAAAGACTTTGGGTTTAGCGAATGATGATGCACTGAACAAATCACTCAAAGAACTTTATGAGCAAGAGCTATCTAAACTTAATAAAAACAATCAGCAGCTTTTAGATAATTGGGAAGAAAGAAAAACTGCCTATGAAAAGGATGTATATACCTATCAGGTAAGAAACAAGAATATTGATGTAGAGACTTTTACAAAAAGTCTTTCCAATACTAAAATTCCCAAAATAGCTACTCCCCGCTTTAAGAATTTAGGAGACATTTTAAGATGGCAATTGCAAGAAAATTTTCCGGGTGAGTTTCCTTTTACTGCTGGAGTTTTTCCATTTAAAAGAAAAGGTGAAGACCCTACTAGAATGTTTGCTGGTGAAGGTGGGCCTGAGCGAACAAACAAGCGATTCCATTATTTATCATTAGATCAAGATGCTGTGAGGTTGTCTACCGCCTTTGACTCGGTAACATTGTATGGCGAAGACCCAGGGATAAGACCAGATATTTATGGTAAAATTGGTAACTCAGGTGTAAGTGTTTGTTGCTTAGATGATGCAAAGAAGTTGTATTCAGGTTTCAATTTGGCTGATCCAAATACTTCGGTATCGATGACAATTAATGGCCCTGCTGCAACGATGTGTGCCTATTTTATGAATGCCGCCATTGATCAACAATGTGAGATTTACATCAAAGAAAACGGACTTGAAGACAAAGCAAAATCTAAAATTGCTGAAATATTTAAACAGAAAGGGACTACTCAACCCATTTACAATGGCACTTTGCCAAACGGTAATAATGGTTTAGGTTTAATGCTTTTGGGAGTTACAGGAGATCAAGTATTGCCAAAAGATGTTTATGAAAATATAAAGGCAAAAACACTTTCTGTAGTAAGAGGTACTGTTCAGGCAGATATTTTAAAAGAAGATCAGGCACAAAACACCTGTATTTATTCGACTGAATTTTCGCTTAAACTTATGGGTGATGTTCAGCAATATTTTATAGATCAAAAAGTGAAAAATTTCTATTCGGTTTCTATCTCTGGTTATCACATTGCAGAAGCTGGCGCCAATCCAATTACTCAGTTGGCCTTTACACTAAGCAATGGGTTTACCTTTGCAGAATATTATTTGAGCAGAGGAATGCATATCGACGATTTTGCTCCGAACTTTTCATTTTTCTTCTCTAATGGAATTGATCCTGAATATGCAGTAATTGGCAGAGTTGCTAGAAGAATTTGGGCTAAAGCAATGAAGCTTAAATATGGTGGAAATGAAAGATCGCAAAAGCTAAAATATCACATTCAAACCTCTGGTCGATCTTTACATGCTCAAGAAATTTCATTTAATGATATTAGAACAACACTGCAAGCGCTCTATGCGATTTATGATAATTGCAACTCATTACACACAAATGCCTATGACGAAGCGATTACAACACCAACTGAAGAATCGGTGAGGCGAGCAGTTGCCATACAGCTTATTATCAACAAAGAATTAGGATTGACCAAAAATGAAAATCCGCTTCAAGGCTCATTTATTATTGAAGAGTTGACAGATCTGGTGGAAGAAGCCGTACTCACCGAATTTGATAGAATTACTGAAAGAGGTGGTGTTTTAGGTGCGATGGAAACCATGTATCAAAGAAATAAGATTCAAGAAGAATCTATGTATTATGAAACTATGAAGCATAATGGTTCGCTGCCGATAGTTGGAGTAAATACTTTTCTTTCTTCAACCGGCTCACCTACTGTAATTCCAGAAAACGTGATAAGGGCAACAGAGCAGGAAAAGAAAGCGCAGATTTTAAACAAAGAATCATTACAAAACAGAAATAAAGCTGAAAGTGAAATTGCTTTAGATAAGTTGAAAAGCTGTGCATTAAAACAAGAAAACATTTTTGAAGAACTCATGGAATGTACCAAAATCTGTTCTCTTGGACAAATAACCCATGCATTGTTTGACGTTGGTGGACAATACCGAAGAAATATGTAAAAAAAAGCCCGACTAGTAGTAGTCGGGCTTTTTAATGATTGATCTAATATTCTTATTGTAAATATGCAGGGAATCTTTGTGGATCAGACTCATGCATAATCTCATATACTTTATCTACAATCGTTTCAATGTTTGGCTTAGAGAAATAATCGCCATCGCTACCATAAGCTGGCCTGTGGGCTTGAGCAGGCAAACATACTGGTTTAGAGTCTAACCATTGGTAGGCGTCTTGTTCCTCAATTACTTTTTGCATCATATAAGCAGTCGCACCACCTGGAACATCTTCATCGGTAAATAATACCCTATTTGTCTTTTTAATAGAGTCTAGAATCTTGTGATGTCTGTCGAATGGAAGTAATGTTTGTACGTCGATCACTTCAACATCAATACCTAATTCATCTAACTGAGTAGCTGCATCCATTACAATTCTACACATAGAACCGTAAGTCACCACTGTAATATCTTTACCTTCTCTAATCACCTCTGGCACACCTAAAGGCACAGTAAATTCACCAATGTTACCCGGAAGTCTTTCTTTTAATCTGTAACCATTTAGCGATTCTATCATAATTGCCGGATCATCAGACTGCAATAAAGTATTGTAGAATCCAGCAGCTTTGGTCATGTTTCTTGGAACTAACAAGTAGATACCTCGGCAACTACCAAGTAGCGTTGACATTGGAGAACCTGAATGCCAAATTCCTTCTAATCTGTGACCACGAGTTCTGATTATTACTGGAGCAGTTTGTCCTCCTTTGGTTCTGTATTGAAGAGAAGCCAAATCATCAGTCATGGTTTGCAAAGCATAATAGATGTAATCCAGATATTGAATTTCTATAATAGGCCTTAAACCTCTTAGTGCAGCTCCAATACCTTGACCGAGAATGGTGGTTTCTCGAATGCCTGTATCAGTTACTCTTAGCTCACCATATTTGCTCTGTAATCCAGCAAAACCTTGATTAACATCACCGATTTTCCCAACATCTTCTCCAATTGCAAAAACTCTAGGGTCTCTTGCTAAAATATGATCAAAACAAGCTTGAACTACTTCTCTGCCATCAACTACCTCATTACTATTTTCATCGTAATGTGGCGGAATCTCTTCTACTTTTAAAGCTGAGAATGGAGACTCGCTATATAAATGGGAATTAAATCGCTCTTTATTTTCTTCGTTTTGCGTCTCAACCCATTCAATTAATTCTTTTCTGTGTATTGGATCTTCGAATCTTAATGCGCGTAAAGTCTTTTTCACGGCTTTCATCGCATCCGAACGCATCGGATTCAAAGTTTTTTCAAGCTCTTTTTTTATCTCCTTAATCTTATTATTGGTTCTCAGTTGTTTAGAAATACCACCAATAATTTTTAAAGCAGATTTTTGGCTTACTTTATTATCTTCTACAAATGCTTTCCAAGCTTTGGTTCTTGAATCTTTAACCGTTTTTAAAGCAGTTGCTTCTACTTCATCCACTTCAGAACTTAAAGCAATCCCTTCGTTCACAATCCACTCTCTCATTTTCTTGAGACAGTCATGCTCTCTCTCCCACTCTAATCTTTCTTTAGATTTATATCTCTCATGCGAACCAGAAGTTGAATGCCCTTGTGGTTGAGTTACTTCTACTACGTGAATAATTACCGGAACATGTTCTGTTCTACAAAGCTCAGCAGCTTCTTTATAGACTTTAAGCAAAGCAGGATAATCCCAGCCATTTACTACAAAAATCTCAAAACCATCGCTATCCTTATCTTTTCTTTGTAAACCAGATAGAATTTCTGAAATGCTTCCTTTAGTAATTTGGTATTCATTCGGAACTGAAATTCCGTAACCATCATCCCACACAGAAGTGAGCATCGGAATTTTAAGTACGCCAGCAGCATTGATTGATTCGAAGAACATACCTTCTGCACAAGATGCATTGCCGATAGTTCCGAAAGCTATTTCATTACCATTATTAGAAAACTGAGTGAATTCGTGTAAGTCGGGATTATCTCTATACAATTTAGAAGCGTAACCCAAACCTACTAATCTTGGCATTTGAGCAGCCGTTGGAGAAATATCAGATGAAGTATTTTTCATCTTCGTTAAATCATTCCAACTTCCATCATTGTTTACAATTCTGGTAGCATAGTGAGAGTTCATTCCTCTACCTGCTGTGTGTGGATCTGCGC
>PBYL01000197.1 GCA_002729595.1 Thalassovita sp.
ATAAAGAAAATGATTTAAAGAAACTGGTGATAAAAAAAGGATTTAGGTCTTTTTCTAACCATGTAGCTTTAAGATACTACAAACATGAGCAAGTATTAGAAGTATGGATAAAACCACCTAGTTCGGTTTCTTACACGCTATTTAAGCGATATAAAACTTGTGGTGATGCAGGTGATTCTGGCCCCAAAAAGCTATTGGGTGACTATACCATTCCAGAAGGAATATATTCGCTAGATATGTTTGTACCAGACAGCCCCAACTTTTTAGCCTTAAGCATTAACTACCCAAATACTGCTGATATAAATCGTAAAAGCCAGAAAGATGTGGTAAGTATTACTGGTGGCTGCGACTCTAAAGGCAACATCAATCTGGAAGAAGAAAGCATGAAAGAAATATATGTGATGACTGTAGAAGCTAAAGCATCAGGTCAAGAAGAAATACCCGTGCATATATTTCCGGCTGTTTTGCTTGATGATAACCTAGCAAAATTACAAAGCTTATACCCAGAAGATGAATACAATCATGATTTGTGGGCTTCATTAAAAGTGGCTTTTAACTATTTCAATAAAACCAAAAGGATTCCAATTGTACAGGCTACAGATAATGGATTATACGTAGTTCAAACATCTACAGGGAGTTTATTATGGAATCCGGAAAAAGATCATTTAGATCCGCAAGTATTAACTGCTTCTATTGAGAAATTACCAGAAGGTGTTACAGCAAGAGGTGTTGTAAAGCAAGAATCATTCAGCATTGCTAGTGCGATTAAAAGTGCTGAAGGACGATCACTTCACAAAGTATCAGCAGGAGAAACACTTTTTTCTCTATCTAGAAAATACAACATCAGTCTCGATGAAATAAGAAATTGGAATGGAATTGCAGGCAATAACCTAATTGTAGGGCAAGAAATTACGGTAAGTGCTCCATCTTATTACACGGTACAAAAGGGAGACACCATGTATTCTATCGCGAAAAGAAATAGCCTTACTGTACAAGAATTACAAGGCTTAAATAACATGAGTGATTTCGCCATTAAAATCGGCGATAAGTTAATCGTAAGGAAAGGATAAGGATTGAAAATCAAGTAGTTTATTTGCCTAGATAGCTAAACTATCAGCAAATAAACTACTTACATATTCAATAGGGAGTTGATTAAACCTACATTAATTTCTTTTTGTTTTAATACAAGCGTAGGTATACTAATGTTATGTAGCAATATTTTTTCTGTGGTACTTCCTAAAAATGCCTGAGCCAATTTAGATTTTCCTTTTGAGCCCATCATAATCATATCAACATGTTCTACTAAACCAATGTTGAATATGATTTTTGCACGCGCATTTCTGGTATCTAATTGATACTTCATCTTTAAATTAATTCCAGAAATATCAAGGTCTTTAATAAAATGCTTAAACCTTTTTTCATTGTTCTTCTTTACAATTTTGGCAAACTCTTCAGGAGACTTACCTGACGCTAAATAGCCATTTGGCAAATTGTAAATATGGATACATACTATTTCCAGAGGAGTTTTTCGAGCAAGCTTAACTGCTTTTTCGAGCGCAGTATAAGAGAATTCTGAAAAATCTACTGGGATAAGTACTTTATGAAACTGAGGTAATGCATTTTGTGTAAGCGTAAGAACAGAGCAAAGTGCTTTTCTTGCCAATTTTCTCGACAACGCTCCCGAACCTTCTGCAATCGTTTTTCTACCCACTACAATCATATCGATATCTTGATTCTTGGCAACTTCCAGAATCTCGGTAAGTGGATCACCGCTTTTTACTCTATAGACTATTTCTATATGCTCATCTGCAGGCTTGTATTTAGCCGCCAGATTCTCAAGTTTATATATAATCTCTTCTCTTTTAGTAATTGTTCCTTCACCTTGCGGATTTGGCACTTCTTCATCGAGGTTAGTTGTAGCACTAACCACATTCGTAAGAACTGCTTTTTTGAACTGAACAATTTTTGAGAATTCAAATACATAGTTGACCAGACTACTATCCATAGTAGTAAAGTCAATGGTTATCAAAACATTATTGATGGTGTACATGAACCTAAAAATTATAATGAGTATAAAAAATTACCCTTTGTTTTTTTATGCCAGCATTAACTTAATTAGCTTGGTCATAACCGGTTCCGCTTTTGCAGCAGCAGCAAGTATTTCCGAAACAGTTACTTTTTTCACTTTACCAGGTGCACATAAATCTGTAAGTACCGAAAGTGCAAATACAGGCAAATCCATATGTCTTGCTACTAGTACTTCCGGCACTGTCGACATACCAACTGCATCTGCACCAATAGTTCTCAAATAACGGTATTCTGCACGTGTTTCTAAATTGGGACCGGGAACACTAACATAAACCCCTTCCTGTAAATCCATATTATGCTCTTTTCCTATTTTTCTTGCTTTTTCGAGCAAATTTTCGGCATAAGGCTCACTCATGTCAGGAAATCGTGGACCCAATTCATCTATATTTTTGCCAGTAAGTGGGTTCTCATAATGCAGATTTATATGATCGTTGATAATCATTAAATTGCTGATGTTATAAGAAGGGTTTAAAGCCCCAGCTGCATTAGATATAAATAGATCTTTTATACCGAGCAACTTCATTACCCTTACTGGTAAAGTTACCTGTTGCATAGAATAACCTTCGTAATAGTGAAACCTACCCTGCATTACTACAACCGGTTTTTCTGAAAGGTAACCGAAAATTAATTTTCCGGCATGCGACTCTACTGTTGAAACAGGAAAATGAGGTATCTCTTTGTAAGAAACAGTGTCAACAATCTGTATATCATTCACCAGCGCTCCAAGACCTGTTCCCAGAATTATTCCATGTTCTGGTTGTAGATTTGTTTTTGCTTTTAAAAAATCGGTAGCCTCTTGTATCTCCCGAAAGCTAATCTGGTTTTGCATAAAAAAATTATTGTAAAGCTAAAATTCTTTTCAATGTTAAACAACATCATTAACTATTACAATTACTTAACAGAAGATAAAACCAACAAACAACGATAAGAGTTTTGTTATAAATTACACATTTATGATTTATAAAAGTGAATCAGATTTTTTTCAAAAAATACTCTTACTTGCTACTGGTAAAAACCACGAAATTAGGCATGTCTATTTTATTAGTGGAGGCTTTGTAAATCAGTCAGTTAAGGTAGATACAGACAGCGCTAAATATTTCATTAAATTTAATGAAACGCCATCTGGTTTAATGTTTACTTCTGAAGCAACTAGCCTTAAATTTTTGAATTCGAAATTAAAATCAGTAATAATACCTGAGGTAATTTTTTTTGGCGAAGTTTCTGGCAGACAAGTAATGGTGCAAGAGTTTGTTCAAGAAAAAGCTATTTTCACTCCTTTTTGGAAAAACCTTGCAGCAACGATTTCCGAATTACATCAAATCCAACAAGATAAAGCTGGCCTACATTTCAATAATTATATTTCTTCACTCAAACAACAAAATGAACAAACAGATAACTGGGGGCAATTTTTCTTTGAGCGAAGATTGAGTGTACAGTTTGGACTCGCCTACTATAATGGCATAATAGAAAAAAGTCTGTTTGCTAAACTGGATAAGTTACAACCCGCTTTCGAGAAACTTTATGAGCCTGAGCCATTTTCACTATTGCATGGCAACCTCCGAAAAGAAAATGTTTATTCCATATTTGAAAATCAGGTTTGTATGGTAAACCCATCAATCTATTTTGGTAATAGAGAAGTTGATCTTGCCAATGCAAAACTTTTTGGTGGTTTTGATGAATCTTTTTTCAGGAATTACGAAGCTATTTATCCACTTTTGCCGGGTAATCTGGAACGAATGGAAATTTACAGCCTTTACCCATTAATGCTTTATGTAAATTTGTACAATTCAGAAAGTTACATAAAACACATAAATAAAATAATAGACAAATACATTTAATGGCTGGCATTTATATCCATATCCCTTTTTGTAAACAAGCCTGTTACTACTGCGATTTCCATTTTAGCACTAATCTTTCTAAAAAAGATGAAATGGTAAATGCCATTTGTAAAGAAATTGAATTGCAGAAAGATTACTTAAACGAACCACTCAACTCCATTTATTTTGGTGGTGGCACGCCATCTTTGCTTTCTCAAGAGCAACTAGTAAAAATTCTGCAAACAGTGCACGATAACTTTACGGTAAACCCAAATTCAGAAATTACACTCGAAGCAAATCCAGACGATTTACATACAGAAAGTTTAGCCTATTTTAAAGCTGAAGGTGTAAACAGACTTAGCATCGGCATTCAATCTTTTCACGATGCACATTTAAAGTATATGAATCGCTCGCATAATGCAGAAGAAGCAGCAACTGCAGTAAAAAAAGCCAGAAATGCTGGATTCGAAAAACTGACAATAGATTTGATTTTTGCTTTGCCAGACAGCAACCATCAATTATTAAAAAGTGATTTAGAAAAAGCATTGCAATTAGACACGGAGCATATTTCTGCTTATTGCCTAACTATAGAACCTCAAACTGTTTTTGGTAAATGGAAAAGAAATGGCAAGCTCACTGAGTCTGACGAAGAATTTGCTGCCGAACAGTTTGAAATACTTATGGACACATTAACTAAAGCAGGCTACGAGCAATATGAGATTTCTAATTTTGCTAAAGATCAAAACTATGCGGTGCACAATACTGCTTATTGGAAACAGATTCCATACTTAGGCGTAGGACCTTCTGCACATTCTTTTAATACTGTTTCCAGACAGTTTAACATTAGCCACAACCATAAATATTTAAAAGCTTTGCAAGAAGGCAATTTGATTTACGAAAAGGAAATACTTTCCATAAATCAAAAAATCAATGAATGTATCATGACTAGCCTTCGTACAATGTGGGGATATCAAAACCAGAAAATGCTTACTGCCTATAATTTTGATCTCTTAAAAGAAAAAAATGATACAGTTAAAAAAATGATGCAGTACGGTTTGGTTTTGCAAGACGGAGATACGCTTAAACTAACTACTAAAGGCCGCCTACAGGCAGATTGGATCGCCGGAGAACTCTTTGTTGAAGAAATAGAATAAATGGAGATCTTTCTATTTCCAAAAGTTTTAGATTACTAAGATTTTTAATGGAACATTGTTGATGATACCAACAACAGCTTGTTACTAGAACTTCAAAATAGCTAGAAATAACAATGTAAGACCGATGGCAATTACTGCCTGAATTAAAAATGATCTTTTAGAATCGCTTGTCTTCCTTTTAAATGATCCTGAAATCCTATTTTTGATGTCAGAAACATCAATATTTTCGTTACGAGCGCCCTTTATTAATCTCTGTGCAGCTTTTTCTTTCGCTTTAATTTCCTCTTTAATTGGGTCGTAATAACGTGGTTCAAATGTAAACCTTTTGTATTTGGGTAATCTGGTCAGCGTTGGTAATTTCATCTTTTCTTGGGTGAAATTAAAAAATGTGTTTTATTCTAATGTAATGTTTTTGATTACGTTATAGTATCATTATTGTGAGTAATCTAAAACTTTTTATCAATTACTTTCTGAAACAATAGAAATTTAAGTCGTTAAATATCAAAGGTTATCAGAAAATATTAGCGATCCGGTAAATCAAGTATTAAACTTGAAACTTGTTTAATCAGAACTTACTTGCAAAGGTATAATGAATTTTTTCTAAAATGTTACAAAGTGAATTAGATAAGCACTTGTTAAACATTAAAGATTCCCTGATTAAAGATTTTTTTATTTTTTAAGCTAAAGATTGCAAATTTTTTTATTTACAAATTGTTTTACAGACTAAGCTATTCTTAAATTTTTTCACCAGTATGTTTCAGCTCTCGTTTTTAAAAACTTTTCGATTCTATATACTCATTTTCGCAGCATCATTCTCCTTTGCATCTGCTTGTGGAGGTAATGATCCTGACCCCGAAGTTCTAAAAGCGAAACTTGCCAGAGAAGCAGCAGAAAAAGCTTATAAAGAGTATTTAGCCAAACAGCAAACTTGGGCAGACTCTGTATATGCTTTAATGTCTGAGAAGGAAAGAATCGGACAATTGATCATGGCAACTACATACTCAAATCTTTCTGCGAGCCATGTAGAAGGCATAGAAAAACTGATAAAAGAATATGCAATTGGTGGATTAATTTTTATGCAAGGTGGCCCTGTAAGACAGGTGAAGTTGGTAAACCGCTACCAAAAACTTTCTAAAATTCCACTAATGATCGCTATGGATGCAGAATACGGCTTAGCCATGCGATTAGACAGCACGATTATGTTTCCTAAGAGCATAACATTGGGAGCAATTCAGAACGAGAGAATGATTTACGAGATGGGTGGTGAAATTGCCAGACAGATTAGAAGAGTTGGTGCCCATATCGATTTTGCTCCTGTTGCTGATATCAATACAGACCCAGAAAACCCAGTAATCGGTTTCCGATCTTTTGGTGAAGAGAAAGGAAATGTGGCTAGAAAAGCCATAGCCTATATGAAGGGTTTACAACATAATGGCGTAATTGCTTCAGCAAAGCACTTTCCTGGTCATGGAGATACCAATGCAGACTCTCATTATTCATTACCTCTTATAAAGCATTCAAAGGAGCGTATAATGGAGACAGAGTTATTTCCTTTTAAAGAAATGATTGCCGACTCTGTATTGAGTGTAATGGTTGCTCACCTCAATGTACCTGCTTTAGACAGCACTCCAAATTTGCCAACCTCACTATCTAAAAAAGTAATTACAGATTTACTAATTGATAGTTTAGGCTTTAAAGGTTTAGTTTTTACTGATGCACTTAACATGCAGGGTGTTGCTAAATATTTTAAACCCGGTGAAATTGCTGTAAAAGCCTTGGTTGCTGGAAACGATATTTTACTTTCTCCTGAAGATATTCCTGCTTGTATTACAGCGGTAGAAAATGCCATTGCAGATGGTACACTTTCTTGGAATGCTATTGAGCTAAAAGCTAAAAAGATTTTAAAAGCTAAGTACTTCTTAGGTCTTAATCATTTTAGACCTATTCCTGAGAATAATGTAATTGAAGACTTAAATACACCAAAAGCTCGTGCAATAAAGCAATTGCTGTACGAGCAAGCTTTTACTATTGCTAGTAACAAAGACAGCTTTTTACCAATTAGCAAAATAGACAGTGTAAACTTTGCCTCACTAAGTATTGGAGAAGCAGATGAAAGCACTTTCCAAAGATATTTGAGTAAGTACACTACCATTGAAAACTTACAAATTGCAAAAAACCAAGCTAACACAGCTCAGTTAGACCAATTGTATGAAAAGCTAAAAGAAAAAGATGCTGTTTTTGTCGGTTTGCACAATATGAACAACCGCAGATCAAGACAGTATGGATTGAGTAGTGCAGTACTTGCTTTTATTAAAAAGCTGGAAAAAGAAACCAAAGTAGTTCCAGTAGTTTTCGGTAATCCTTACAGCTTAAAGTATTTAGAAGAAAGTGATTATTTGGTTTGTGCTTACGAAGACGATACTCTCGCACAGATTGCCGCAGCACAAGCTTTATTTGGTGCTGTAAACGCTAATGGGAAATTACCAGTAACTGCATCTGAGAAGTTTAAAGCAGGAGATGGCATTCAAGTAGCTACACTTGGCAGATTAGGTTTTGGTGTACCAGAAATTGCAGGGATGGAAAGTGCTGTACTAGCTAAAATTGATTCTATAGCCAAATATGCTATTGATATTGAAGCTGCTCCGGGTTGTCAAATACTAGTTGCTCGCGACGGCAGAATTGTATACGATAAATCATTTGGGCATCATACATACAGTAAAAAGACCAGTGTAAGTAATGAGTCTGTATACGATATTGCTTCGCTATCAAAAGTACTGGGCACGTTACAAGCCGTAATGATGCTAGAACAGGATAATAAAATTGACATCAACAAAAAAGCATCTGATTACCTACCTGAACTGGTAAATACCAATAAGGAAGATATGGTAATTAAAGATATACTTTCTCATCAGGCGGGATTAAAGGCATTTTATCCTTTTTGGAGCTTTGTAACTGAGAATGGAGAAAACAATCCTGATTATCTCTCATATGAGCAAAAAGCAGGATACTCTGTGCAAATTAGCCCAGACTTGTATGCTTTAGATCACATAGCAGATTCTGTTTGGCATTGGCTAATAGATACAGACCTCGCCAGAAACAAATATGGTTATAGCAAACCCACCTACCGATACAGTGACTTAGGCTTTATGATAATGAAAAAGATTGTTGAAAAAGTGAGCGGTCAGCCTCTCGATCAATTTCTTTCTCAATATATCTATCAACCATTAGGACTAAAACACATTACTTATAATCCTATTAATAAAATAGATAAAGACCAGCTTGTACCAACCGAAATGGACATCTACCAAAGAAAAGGATTGATACACGGCTATGTACATGACCCTGCATCGGCATTGAGTGGTGGAGTAGAAGGGCATGCAGGTTTGTTTAGTAATGCTTATGATATTTCGGTGGTTTTACAAATGAACCTACAAGAAGGATTTTACGGTGGCAACTGGTACATCCAACCAGAAACAATTGCCAAGTTTAATCACAGATATTTCGATAATAACAGACGTGGACTTGGTTGGGATAAACCTCCATTAAGAAATGTAAGAGCTAGCTCTTCTGAACTTAGCTCAGACTTAACTTTTGGTCATACTGGTTTTACAGGTACTTGTGGTTGGGTAGACCCAGCTTACAATCTAGTATATGTATTCCTTTCAAACAGAATACATCCATTTGTTGGAAACCAAAAACTGATTAGAGAAAACATCAGAACTAAAATTCAAGATGTGATCTATGAGTCATTACAAGGCATTCCAATAGAAAATGTAACTGGTAGAGCGGGTAAATAAACTCAAGGAATCCAGAAGTCGAAAACGATATCATTCATACATTTAAAGTGTCCTTTGGGACACTTTTTATATCCTATCTTAGAGCAAGGTCTGCATTTTAGCTTATTGTTTTCATACACCACAAACTCGGTTCTGTAAGGATACATACCAAAGTACGGAGTAGTATTTCCCCAAATTGAATAAATCTTTTTCTGAAATGCAGCCGCAATGTGCATTAAGCCTGTATCGTGAGTAAAAACAGCTCTGGCATTCTTTAAAATAGACGCGGATTGATTGAGGTTAAACTTACCACATGCGTTAAAAACAATCGTCTTTTTACCCAAATCTCTTAAGCCTTCTTCATAAGGTTGATTATCTTCTCTCTTTTCAAAAAAACTAGCGATCTGTTCTCCTTCTGCTATATCCTCTTTACCACCCAATAAAATCACAGGTTTGTTAATGCGATCACAAACTTCAATAATGCGCTTTACAGGTAACTTTTTAGTTGCGAACTGCCCACCTATTGCAAAAGCCACATAAGTTTTCTGGTGAGTTTCTGGTAGCCAACTATTTTCAACTTCGTCTTTATCTGGAATAAAATAATCTAAACCAAAATTGTCCATCTCCACACCTAATGGTTTTACAGTCTCCATATATCTGTCGACTATATGCACATTCGGCATTTTATTCACTTTTAGATTTACAAAAAGCCACTTTTCTTTATTGAGTTTGTTAAAAGCTTTTGAAGAAATACCCAGTCTGCTCTTTATAATCAAGGTTCTTAAATTATGATGAAGATCGACTACAAAATCGAACTGCTCTTGTTTTAACTCGGTTATTAAATCGTTTAGACTACCATCGAGCGTATGGATTTTATCTATATAAGGATTAGATTCCAGTATACCTTTATAAGACTTTTTTGTACAGTAATGTAGCTGTACACCTTCAAGCTGGGTTTTAATTGTTCTTACAACCGGAGTAGTCAAAACTATATCACCAATTGAAGAAAAACGAAGTATTAAAATCTTCAAATTTTTTTGCGGCTTATTACTCATTTTTCAAAACTAAAAAATCAATTCTGATAAGACAGAATAAAATTTTATCCTTTGTTAAAGTTTTTACTTTTCGCTA
>PBYL01000198.1 GCA_002729595.1 Thalassovita sp.
CCTGAATTAATCAACGATCATCCTGATACAGCACCTTCAAAGCGATTGGATAAACTGATTGAAGGATATAATAAGATTGTTTACGGAGCAATTCTAGCAGATACTATTGGAATAGTAAATTTGAAAGCAAAATCTCCACGATTCAATAAATGGATCACTCAACTTGAAAATATTTAACCATGGAATTAAAAAGCTACCAATATAAAGTAATTCAAGATCTTGAGCAATACCTAGAATATTTACAAGAATACAAGAAAATAAATGTGGCTTTTAATAAATATTGGGAAGACAAAATAGGACCATATAATCCTATTTCAGGTGAAGGAATGGAACCTTATAAAAATAATATCCCTCAAGCAGCTCATGTTTGTATAAAAATACCAACTGCTGGGGGAAAAACATTTATAGCTTGCAATGCTTTATATACTATATTCAATACATATCGAAGTGATATGACTAAGGCTGTTGTTTGGTTAGTTCCTTGGAGTAATCTACTTGATCAAACAATTGCTAATCTTAGTAATCCAGAACATCCTTATCGTCAGAAATTGAATGTGCTTTTTAACCATCGAGTTGAAGTTTATGAGAAGAAAGATTTATTACAGGGATCAAATTTCAATCCTACAGTAATACAGGATCAGCTTTCAATCATTGTGATGAGTTTTGCCAGTTTGAGAGCAAAAAATAAAGAAGATAGGAAAGTTTATCAGGAAAATGGTCAATTAGCTCCTTTTGCAACTCAGTATAAAGATCACTCTCATATTTTAGATGAAACAGATGAAACGGCACTTATAAATGTTATTAGAAGTTTAAAGCCTGTCCTTGTTGTAGATGAAAGCCACAATGCTGAGAGTAATTTAAGTGTAGATATGCTTAAAAACCTTAATCCTTCATTTATCTTAGATCTTACAGCAACTCCTAAAGAAAATAGTAATATTCTAAGTTTAGTTCCTGCCATTGAGCTAAAGAAGGAGCATATGGTAAAACTTCCTGTAATAGTTTATAATCATCATGACAAAACAGAGGTAATTAACAGTGCTTTACATCTCCAACGAAAATTAGAAGTTCTTGCAAGTAATCAATACAATAAAGGTGGAAAGTATATTCGACCTATTGTATTATTTCAGGCGCAACCCAAAACAAAAAACGATAGTACCACCTTTGATAAACTTAGAGAACAATTAATTAGAATTGGAATTCCTGAAGAGCAGGTAAAGATTAAAACTGCATACAGGGATGAATTAAAAGGAATCGACTTAATGGATAAGTCCTGTCCTGTCCGGTATATTATTACCATTAACGCTTTAAAAGAAGGTTGGGATTGTCCTTTTGCTTACATTTTGGCTTCTTTAGCTGATAAGTCGTCTGCAGTAGATGTAGAACAAATATTGGGACGTGTGCTTCGACAGCCTTATGTAATGAAACACGCTGCTTCACTATTAAACGTTTCATATGTATTAACTGCATCAGCTAAGTTTAATGAGACTTTGCAAAATATTGTAGAAGGTTTACAAGCGTCTGGTTTTAGCGAAAAAGATTACCGCCAAAAAGATATAATGCCAGAGGAAGTTAAGAAAGCCTCTGGTGGTGATCCCATTGAATTATTCTTATTTCCAGAAGAACAAAAGTTAGAAAAAAATCAGGAGTATGAAATTGATAATAATCGCATTTCATTCAATCCTGTAATAGGAACAGAAGCTCATATAGAAGATGCAGTTGTAGTTGAGATAGAATCTATGGCTGAGCAACAAAATAAAGAAATGGAGGCTGAGGTTGAACGTCAACAAAGTCAACACATCGACGAAAATCAATTCATGGAAATGGGCAATAAGGTAAAGCGTTATAAGCTACTGGATAATTATAAAGAAATAACCAGTAAAATCCAGCTACATCAATTTTATTTACAAATTCCACAAGGTGATATCTTTGGTACAGGAGAGGTTTTATTAAATCAGGAAGCATTATTGAAGAACTTCAAACTATCAAATGAAGATACTAAAATTGATTTTGAACAAATTTCTTCTGACCTATACAAAGTAGATATTGAAAAGATAGGTAAAGATGAATACACACCTCGTTTTACTAAAATTGAAGACCAGCAGGTTAAAGACCCTATGGTAGAATATATTCTTGCCAAACCAAAAGAGAATCAAGTAAAGGATATTACCCACCAGCTTATTCAGATAGTTGGCAACATGTATCCTATATCAGATCAGGAAATACGCAAGTACATTGAACGTATCTTAGCTAACTTAAAATCAGAACAGTTACAGGATATTTTGGTGAGAAAATGGAGTTATGCAGACAAAATAAAATCGAAAGTCAAATTTCATGCTGATTCATACGCAGAGGAAAAATTTAATGACATGGTGAAAATTAGTAAGATTTTCACAAAACCGACATGGCGATTTGCTGATACCATTGTACCTGGAAGAGCGGGTAGCTCTATTAGTAATTCACTTTATGAGCGAGAAGGTGATATGAATAACTTTGAAGCTAGTATAATAACAGATATTGCCAGCTTGCCGAATATTTCCTTTTGGCATAGAAACCTTGGTAGAGGCAAGGGATTCTCAATAAATGGGTTCAAATCTAAACATTATCCCGACTTTATATTGGTTACCAAGTCTGATAATGTTATTCTTTTAGAAACTAAAGGTGATGACAGAGATAATCCTGATAGTGCCTCGAAGAGAAGATTAGGAAACAAATGGGCAGATCTTTCAGGTAAAAATTTCTATTATTTTATGGTGTATGATAAGATCTCTCCAGAGGATGCATATAACCGTATTAAAGCAAAAGAATTAATAGCAAAACTATGATATCGTATTTTAAGAAAATGATATAGGGAAGTAAAATTAAACTATTTATAGGTGAGTACACTAAATATTAACGTACTCTCTTTTTTTTAACCATAGATAAACTTATTTCATATCCATTTCTTAAGTAAAGAATGAATTTTAATTGCATCTTTTGCTCTCGTCACTTACAGTATTTGATTCTATAGTTTAAAATTATTATAAATTTTCCAATCTATAATTAAATGATACTTTTAAAGCTCCTTTTTATTAATTTAAAATTGCATATTTTGGAATCTTTGTTGATCCCTAGTAAAGGGTATGATTTTTAAAATTTCAACTTTGATAGATTAATTAGAATTACTTTATAATTTCAGTTTTTTCTTCTTGAAAGGCTTGTTTGTAGAAGTAATTTGTAAGTTTGAATTTATATACATGCCAAACTACTGACGAAAAATTTAAAAGAATAATGAAATTAATCCAATATGTAGGAAATCCTCTATTTTTCAAACCTAAGATCAATCCTTTCAATTCAGCTAAAAACTCTTGTTTAATTAATTTAGGGAGTATATATAACACTCGGCTTTTTCACAGTTAAAGTTATTCTGGGTGCACGACAAACTTCCCGATTAAGCGGCAGTTTTTCCAGTTCTTAAGATATTGATTACCTTGTCCCAATTTGCACTTTTTTTGGTTACCCTGAGTTGGAGCATAGCTTGTGCCCCTTTCTTGCTCCATCTTTGACCTGATAATTTAAGTCTTTTCTTTATTACATTCCTATGGGCCGATTCGATGGCTCCACTGCCGATGAACACCCCATTATTCCGTAGTGTGCCGTAGTACATCCTATGCAGATTCTTCAGGTAATACTCCTTGAGTCTCGACAACATCGGGAGACTTTCAGGTAGCACCCTATCTGCAATCCAATCAAAGTGTCTTGTGAGTGCCTCCACACGGTCAGTGAGTAGATAGTTCTCTACACCGCCTATCCAGTTATCATATTCCACTTTTTCCTTGAAAGCTACTTTGGCAAAGTCATGGGCATATTCCATGGCGTGGCTTGCAGCCGCAAAATAGTCCAATACCTGAACGGCATTTGGATATTTCTCTATTACCCATTTCCATATCCAACTAGCCCCATCGGCGATGAATATAGGGTGTTCCACTTTGGGTATGATACATTGTAACCGTGGTAAAAAGACATCCGCTGTTCCTAGATAAGCTACATAGTCCGAGTGGCCTATCTTCGGTGGGGTATCCTTCTGGGTTTCCTCAACAGGTATTTGGAATACCCTGCCAAGTTTGGTTTCTTTCCAACCATCTTCTCTGGTGAACAGCATCGAGCCGTCCATCTGGACATAGGTGTAGTTGGGTTTAGAGATTGTTTCGAATGTCCCCATTTTTTCTTCATTCCCTGCTTGTACCGCCTGTTCGTCTTCTAATATCTGACCTATCTTCTCGCTGACCCTTTCCACTTGTTTGGCACTTACCTTCACCCCTAAAAGCTTATCAAGGGTTTCACTGGCCTCTGCAAATACATGGTCACTACCCAAAAAAGTAATCAGTTCCTGTAGGTAACCACTTATCCTGAATCTGTTCGGACAGTTGCCCAGTGGGTCTTTTTTGTCCATGACCATCGTACCCATACTGGTCTTTACTTTTTTTTCGTATTCTTCTTATAGTTCCCATTATCGAGACCATCCTGCAAAACCTCCTTACCCAGTTTCAGCCATGTTTCCACAAAACTTTTTTCATATTCATAGAAGTCCGTTTGACCTTTTTGGGACGCTTTCCATGCCTTGAGTTTATTGGCTATTTTCTGGGTGATGGCATCTTCTTTCATTTGTAAGATTTTTTTGGTTTGTACTATTACAAGATAGCCATTATCCTTGATAAATCAAGAATCAAAAGTCAAGGAGGGAAGTTTGTCCTGCACCCGTTATTCTTACTTTTCTTTAAAAGATCATTTATATCTGTTAGTAATTTATTAATACTTGTTAACTAATATTGGGTGTAAGTAATTATATCATAGTAAATGGCTTTGAAATGCTTAAAACTCATTAAATTTAACTCTCAAATATTATAGAAAAATTTTATTAATTATTTCTATACGTAATAATATAATAAGAAATGGATGAATATTGAAGAAATTATTCAAAGAATAGAAGAAGTAAATATAAGTTCAAATTATTGGTTTTTTCGGACTGATCATGGAGAATTGTTTGATGACTTTTATGAAGGTGGATACATTGCAATTGGTTGGGATTATATAACTCAGAATGATCTGAGAAATAGAGATGCTGAGAGTATTAAAAGTAGGATTGCTGCTAGAGAAGAGTTTGACTTAGATACTAACAAAGGGAAAGGTCAAGCTACAGCAGCATACAATAAGTTACAGCATTTTATAAATCTTGAGAAAGAGGATATTGTAATAATTCCTAGTCGTAATTCTGATAAATTAGCTTTTGGGAGAATTCTTGATGAAGGAATGTATGATGAAGTAGGTGCAAAATCATTTATTAAGAGAAGAAAAATACAATGGATAAAGGTTCGAGAAATACATGACTTAAATCCTATATTTTATCAAGTTAAGTCTAATCAACATACAATTAGTAGTGTTAATAGCTATTCCAAATTTATTGATAGAGAGATTGGTAACCTTTTCAAAAAGGGAGAAAACACACATTATGTTTTGAATATTGAAAAGGAAGCTGATATTAGCTTTAATGAATTAAAAAGCTTTATTGATAATATCGATTCTTTATTAATTAATATTAATGAATCATTAAGGTTTGATGAGAATTTTGATGAATTTTTTGTAAAGGTGAATCTTCAATCAAAAGGGTCACTTGAACTAATTAAAAAAGGAAAAAGTTTAGCAGTCCTTGCGTATTTACTTTTTTTATCTTCTTGTGGTTCTCTTGATAATGAGAGAGATGATAAGATAAGAAATATAATACAAGAAAATAGAAAGCTATTAGAAAATACTAAATCTGATATAGATTCTTTAAGAGTGAATATTAATGAAATGACAAAACCTTTTGAGAATGGAGACTAGTTTCATGACTGGATCTGAGAACTTATACAAATATTTAGTATCAATAGGGTTGTTACTTATTGTAATGACTGTATATTATCCATTAAAGGAAAAACAGAACCTAGAAATTTCTAGAATTAATACTGAAAAAGATGCTTATGTTCTTAACTATGAATTAAAGAAGTTAGTTGAAGAAGTAGATAATTTAAAGAAAAGCATCAAACCTCTAGAAAAAGATAATATACCTGAAACTAAAGTGAAGGAACTATTTAATTTAAATCATAAAAGTCAAATTTCACAATTTGAACTTGAAAGAAAGTATGAAGAAATTGAAACTCGGAAAAAGCATATTAAACTTTATAATTGTTTATTTTGGGTATTTTTTCCAATTGGGATTGTGCTAACATGTTTTGGGTTTATCAAGTGGTTAAATTCAAAATCTATTGATGATGAAATATTAAAACTAGAAAAAAAGAAGTTAGAGCTTGAAATCAGTAAACTTGAAATTGATAATGATGAAAATCAAGTAAACTAGATAGTACTTATAATATCCCATTATGTTAAATCAGAAGGTTATCTAACCATTCCTCCCCTACTCCAGTATATTCAACTTTTAAGAAGGAATATTTAAGACTTTTATCAAAGCAAGATATTTACAAATTGATGGTAAAAATCATTGATTCCTGTACTTTTCAAACCAACCGAATATTATTATTCTATAATTCCAATTATACTTATGATGAAGTTCTCTAAAATGTTGAGTTCTGAAAAAAATAAATCCACCTCAAGAAATTGAATTCTAAAATGGATAATATACTAAGCAAAAGCGGCGGGTTAAAAAATTCATTTATTATTTCCATCTAATCTTAACTCTCTTCTCCTTAAGAAGAAGACTAAATCTTTATCCATCAATAATTTTGATTTAGTTATATCTTTATTTTTTATATGTTTATCTTTCAAACGCTCTCCATTTTCATAATATAAATTGGTATGATATAGAATCTCATCTAGATCTGTAGTAAACTTCAGTCTATATTTTGCACTACTATTTATTCTATTAATTTTCAGCTTACCTTTACTAGACTTTAAAATATTTTCGCTATTAATTTGAATTAATTCAAAATTTACGATAATGCTATCCTGATTATACAGTATAATTTCATTTTGGGAATATGAAAAATGAAATTTTAAGCTAAAAAGAATTGTGAAAATAAAAAAAAAACTTTTCATGAATATTTGATTATATATGCTATAAAAATAGTTGCCCAAATCAGAAATAAGACAATGTTAATTTCTAAAATATTTTTAATTATAAAAATTTCATAATTATATGCTTTTAGCATTATGCTCTCATCTGTGTGAAGATATAATTTGGGGTATTCATCAATCTTTGAATTAATTTCAGTAGAAAAAACAAATGTATATTGTGATTGCGGGTGCAAAATTGGTATTTTAAATCTAGTTATATAGTTGTTATCATTAACACAATATGAATCATTTAATATGGCTGAAGGTGATGTCGGAATAATTCTAGCATCTAATATTTTTTTAGGATTAGGGAGTTTTGTTTTATAGGTCATTAATATTTCAATTTTTTTTATAGATTTAGTTCTATTATAATTTGTTATTGTGCATTCTAAATCTTTATATATGATGCTATCTTTTTGAACTTTATTGATTTCAATAAATTGATAAGACAATATTTGGGATTTTGATTGAATTTCTACTATCTGATTGATATGGTAAGCAGATAGAGAAAGTAATAATGTTAATAAAAATGGTATTTGGGTTTCTTTAAAAATATTCATATTAATTTTTATTTTCACAATCTTTACTTACATAATACCCGTTCTCCCAACACCCTGACTTATATATATCACCATTTAAGTATAGTATACCATGCCCATTCTTAAAACCCTCTAACCAAAAGCCAGAATATTTAAAACCACTATTTAAAAACTCATGACCCCAACCATGTTTGAGGTCATTTTTCCATTTTCCATTGTATTGATATCCGTTATACATTCTTAATATGCCTTTACCATCTTTTTTGTCATTGAGCCACTCTCCCTCATATATTTCTTTATTTGGTTTATGATATTTACCTTTACCATGCCTTTTATCATCTTTCCAATACCCATCATACTTCTCACCATTTATTTTTAATAAAATGCCTTTGCCATTTTTCTTATCATTTTCCCACTGACCTTTGTATATTATTTCATCATCAATATCATAGGATTTACCTTTACCATGTCTTTTATCATCTTTCCACTCTCCAATATAAATACTAGGTTTATTTCCTTCAAACCTGACAAAAATTCCATTTCCATGTCTAACATCTTGCCTTTTTTCTCCATAATAATAATTTCTATTGTCATACATTATTAACCCTGCTTCACTTTCCAAAGAGTCACTTAAAGTAAATACCGACAAAGAGTTACCTGTTTCAAAAGATCGTTTAACCATAGTAGTAGAGCAATCATTATTTTCACATTTTGCTTTTAGCCAGCCTATTTGACAAACAATAATTCTGAGTTCAATAGGCGGGTGAGAGTTGCTATCATTTTCTTCTGATAATATTCTTGGTAATACATCTCTAAAAAAATTAATATCTAGATTTTCCGTATCAGTTAATTTTCCAATAACATAACCTGCCGTTTCATCTGCCCTCAATTCATTAATAAACCGCATAGTACTTGGCGAATTTGGATAATAAGGATCACCGTTTATATGATGTTGCATTTCATGGGCTAATACAAAATAAAGTACAGCTTGTTTCTGATTTTCACCATCTACTCTAGATATATAATATTCATCATTTAATGCAAGCACTCTATTTTCTTGCCCATTCTCAATATATGATTTAGCTCGACAATCATTATCCAGCTTTCTTATTTGATAATTACTATATGTTTGGTTTAGAGCTTGATTTATCTTGTTAACATGTGTATAAAGATCACTTTCCCGAGATACTATTACACTATTTGCTTCCAAGTTTGATACAGTGGCTATTTTATCTAGCACACAAACACCATTAGAATTCGTAATATTCCGACTTCCTAATAATGAAGTCAAAATCAGAATAGGTAAAAAATAATATATACTATTCATAAAAAATGTATTGAATGATTCCTGAATTACTAGTCGTTAATAAGCTAAAAAAATTACATATTTAATTTGTGGAAATTTTTAGTATCTAGAAAGGTTATTGTAGTCATTTCATAAACCCAAGTATTTTATTTATGTTTAATTTTTTTCTTCTCAATATAGAATTTTGTAAGCTGAAATTATAGTTCAGGATCTCTTAAGAGATTCACTTCATAAACACTTAATACTTATTGATAATTTTTTTAGAAAAATTGAAACCTAATTTTGATTTCTGTCTTAGATGACCAAAAGAATGGTGAAGTGAAAGAAAAATAAATTATCCTCAAATAGAAAAAAGAACTTCCTGTTCAAAAAAGAAGTTGAATTGACACTTCAAATAACCTTAAATAATTAAGGAAGTCCTCAAATATCTTCCTGAGTGTACACAAAGTCTGATTATTCAAAACATTATTAACTTAAATATAAGTTTGTATGGTGATCCATTCATTTTTTTAGTAAAAAAGAGTTAAAAAATCGTGATATAAATGAATCCTTAATTTTTGATGAGCATGTTATTATGGATAATGGTTTAAAAATTTATTTCTCTGTATTTGAAATTTATAACATCAATATCAAAGACTTTAATTTTCAAAATAAAGCTTTGTTTAATGTTGAGTATACTCCCAAAGACAGATATATATTAAATATCACTCTAGTTACAAAAACTCACAAGATCATCAATTAAAGCATATCTGATTTCCCAACCTCCATCCCGTACTTTACAAAATCAATTTCACTTTCTGGAAACTCAGGTATACCCTGAATTTTATTAAGTGGCTTCCCTGCTTTTAGTCTTCTACTTACTGTTACCTGGCAAACATTCTCGGGACAGGCTAATACACTTTGTCTTGTACAAACAAAGGCCTCTCCGCAGTGATAGCAAACCTTTTCGTAAAAAAGCTTTCCTCTAAATTTTTGCTTTGCTAAGATGTTTTTTTGCTGTAAAATATACTTATTAACCATATTAACCTTGTTTAACCCAGTTAAACCTAACTTAACTTCTCTTAACCCAGATTAACTGATAACCATGAGATAAATACCTAAATAGGTGTAATAAATTTATTAAAACTCTTAGATAGAAACATATTTTTTTGTTTTTTTAAGCTAGTAGTCTAAAAATAAATTGAAGAGTCATGATTAGTAGTTTATATCCTTTACATGCTAAAGATGTGATGCAATTACTTGATTGCTCCATTGCCACGGCTTACAGAAAACTAAAAAAAATCAAGG
>PBYL01000199.1 GCA_002729595.1 Thalassovita sp.
AGCAACAACTTACCACACATGGTAAAAATATTACTGCACTTGAAATTGATGGTACTTTTGACGACTGCCAGAAACTAGTAAAAGAAGCATTTAATAATGAGCAGTTGAGAAATGATTTTATGCTTACTTCTGCTAACTCAATCAACTTAGCTCGTTTTCTTCCTCAGTCTTTTTACTATTACCATGCTGTAGCTCAATTAGGCGAAGGTACTCAAGATATTGTTTTTTCTGTACCGAGTGGAAACTTTGGTAACTTAACAGGAGGTCTCTTTGCTTGGAAATCTGGCTTAGCTATAAAAAGATTTATTGCTGCTACCAACATAAATGATATTGTCCCTGAATATTTAGAGTCTGGTGAGTTTAACCCAAGACCTTCTATTAAAACTCTAGCAAATGCAATGGATGTGGGGAACCCTAGCAACTTTGCTCGTATGCTCGACCTGTTTAAAAACGACCACGATAAAATGGCTGCTTTTATTACTGGATATACTTTAGATGATGAAGGTATTAAGAGTTATCTAAAAGCAATTCATGAAAAACATAATTATATAGCCGACCCGCACGGTGCTATTGGCTATGCTGCACTAGAAAAACTTTTACAGCCTAACGAAACTGGTATTTTCTTAGAAACAGCACATCCGGCAAAATTCATCGACACTACAGAAGAAGTCTTAGGGCAGAAAATTGATATTCCAGAAAGACTTGAGCTTTACCTTAAAAAGAAAAAAGAAGCAGTTGAGCTCTCGGCTGATTTCCAAAGCTTTAAAGATTATTTCTATTCAATAAAATAAAGATGTAGACTTTCCTATTTTGAGACAATAAACAGACCGGCAAGAATTTGATCCCATATTGGGAATATTCACAAGCTTTCAAAAGTCTCGGAATAAATTTATCAAACTGAATATCAGCAACTTATGCAGATTTACATAGATTAGGTTTAAGATTTGTATTTCTTCTTTTAAAAAACACCCAAGCTATGAAAAAGATTAAAGAAGAAAACAACAATGACAATTTGCACAATCTAGAAGAAAGACTTAACAGCATGAGAAGAGATATTCAGAATCTGAAAGAAAGAGCTATGAAGTTGAATGAAAGCAGCAAGAAATACATCTAAATTAGAAAATAGAGAAATCACTTAGTTTATATTTACCCACTCACATAAGAGATAGCCTCGCATAGCTATCTCTTTTTTTTATCTCTATTGTATCATTTCAAATATATCTCACCTCAATATCTCTTATATATTTATTATTATTGCTAATAAAGATTTTTTAGCTAATGAGTTTATTAAGAGTTTTAGAAGGAGAGTTATCAGTTCAAATATTAACAGCAGCTATACTAGCAATTTTATTTCTTCAATCTGGATTAGATAAAATTTTCGATTGGAAAGGAAACCTAAGCTGGTTAAAAAGTCATTTCGGGAGTAGCCCTCTCAAATCTGTTGTACCACTGCTTTTAACAATCATCACCATTACAGAAGTAACAGCTGGTTTACTATCTGCAATTGGGGTAATTATGCTTCTAACTTCTGGTGATACAACTATTGCCATGCTAGGCGCCCAGATTTCTGCTTTAAGTATCGTGATGTTATTTTTTGGACAAAGAATAGCTAAAGACTATGCTGGAGCAGCTACATTGGTTCCTTATTTTATTCTGGCGATCTTTGGCATCTTAATACTGAACTAAACATTAAAATTTTATATTATCCCACATACACTGGCACCGATATGTCAGTTAAAATATATAAGACTGGTTAGTTACTTATTTTTTTAATTTTTTAAATATCCATGCTTAATATCCTACTGAAAGAAGTAGCAAGTTTTTTTAACTCTCTAGTTGCCTATATTGTCATAATTGTTTTCCTTACGAGTATCGGGTTGATATCTTGGGTTTTTCCTCAAACCAGTATTCTGGAATATGGCTTTGCAGCAATAGATCCATTATTTAGTACAGCTCCGTATGTATTTATGTTTCTTATTCCAGCTATTACCATGCGTACTTTTGCAGAAGAGTACAAAGCTGGAACTATAGAGCTATTACTAACCCGACCACTCACCGATTTACAAATTATATTAGGTAAATATTTCGCCAGCGTTTTACTCGTAGTTTTGGCACTTATACCTACACTCACTTATTATTATACAGTTTATACACTTGGCGCACCCCAAGGTAATATAGATACCGCCGCAGTTATTGGCTCTTACATTGGTTTAATTTTACTAGGCGCTGTATTCACCTCAATCGGAATATTTGCTTCATCACTAACCGATAACCAGATTGTTGCATTTATTGTAGCTGTATTTTTTTGTTTTTGTTTATATGATGGTTTCTCAGCGATAGCTTCTATCAATGTTTGGGCAGACTATTCTTACTATATCAATCAATTGGGCATCGACTTTCATTATTCATCAGTAAGCCGTGGCTTGCTCGATATTAGTAATGTCACTTACTTTTTAAGCCTGATAACTATAATGATTTTTTTAACCAAGCTCGCTTTGGAAAGTAGAAAGTGGTAATTTTTTTAATACAAAAAGCTGTGTATCGATGAAATACAAAAAATGGGAAGACATACTAACTTTTAGTGCCGTATTGCTTTTCATCATTTTAGTTAATGTCAATCTTAAATTTATTCCATTAAGGATTGACCTTACTGAGGAAAAAAGATTTACTATCTCTGATGCGACTAAAGATTTACTAGAAAATCTGGATGATGTTCTATATGTTGAAGTGTACTTAGAAGGTGACCTCAACTCTGGTTTTAAAAGACTGAGAAACTCTATAGAAGAAACTTTAGAAGAGTTTAGAATTTACGGTGGAGATCACATTGAGTACAAATTTGTAAATCCTGATGAAGCACCAAATGCCACAGCCAGAAACAGATTTTACCAACAACTTGCAGCTAAAGGTTTGCCCGCCACCACTTTGTACGACAATATAGATGGCAAAAGAACTGAGAAAGTTATATTTCCAGGAGCAATTATATCTTATAGAAACAGAGAAACTCCGGTATTGCTTTTAAAAGGCAACAAAACAGCTTCTGCCCAAGAAAGACTAAACCAGTCTGTAGAAGGCATAGAATACGAGCTTACCAGTGGTATTAGAAAACTAGGCTTAGGCAACAAGAAAAATATTGCTTTTGTATATGGCCATAATGAACTCGACCCAAATCAACTACAAGACATTACCACTTCTTTAAGCGAATACTTTGTAGTTGACCGTGTACAAATAGACAAAACCAAACTAGATATTTACGATGCGCTTGTGGTTGCTCAACCTAAAGCAGCATTTAGTGAGACTGATAAATATCTCTTAGATCAATATATTATGAAAGGTGGCAAAGCACTTTTTATGATTGATAAAATCCAAATGAACTTAGATAGTATTGCCACTGGAGGTACTTATGCATTTGGCTACGATCTTAATATTGAAGATCTGCTTTTTAGGTATGGGGTGCGAATTAATATGGATTTGCTACAAGACCAACAAGCTGGTATTATAGAAGTTTATACAGGTAATGTGGGAGATCAGCCAAATATAGAGCGTCTTCCATGGCCATATTACATATATCTCAACACGTTTAGCGAACATCCGATTGTAAGAAACATGGATGTGGTGTACAGCAAGTTTGTAAGCAGTATTGATACTGTTACCGCAAAGAATGTTGTAAAGACACCACTCATGTTTACCTCTAAGTATACCAAGCAAAAAATGGCACCTACCATGGTAGATTTAAATGAGCTTAAAGCTGATATGAATCCGGCTGCTTATAACAAATCTAACTTGCCAATTGCCTATTTGCTTGAGGGTACATTCCGCTCGTTGTATGCGACCAGCTTTCCACCTCGTGGCATCAATACTGACAACAAATTGAACGAGAGCCAACCAACTAAAGTAATTGTAGTAGCAGATGGTGATATAATTGCCAATGAGTTTGACCCACAATCGGGACAAGCCATTCCATTAGATTTTGATCCGATTAGAAGACAAGAGCTTTCTAATAAAGAATTCATCATTAATGCACTTAATTACCTTACCGATGAAAACGGTTTAATAGCTTCTCGTGCCAAGCAAATTACTATGCGTCCGCTAGATAAGTTTAGGGTAGACGAAGAAAAAGTGTATTGGCAGATTTTCAATATTGCATTTCCGGTATGCTTGGTAATTTTATTTGGAGTAGTAAGATTCTACTGGCGCAAAAAAACTTACTCTAAATAAATGAAAGCTATTGATGTAGTGCTTCTACCTGCTGAAAATATCAGCAATGAATCTATTGCCATCAATCAACAACTTGATAATGGAAGTGGTATGCAGCAAATCCCTTTGGGGACTAAATGTCTGCCACATATTTCATTAGCTATGGGTGGTTTAAAAGATGAAGACACAGATAGTTTCTTTAAAGAAGTAGCTGCAATTACCAGCCAGTTTTCGGCACTTAATTTAAACTACACAGCTATTGAATGCCATCCGAATGATAAAGGAGAAGCAATTAGCGGTATTGCAATTGAAGAAAATGTTGAGCTGCAAAAGCTACACGAAATTTTGGTATGCAAGCTTGAAAGCTTCTTAAAAAACGAAGTGAACCAAGAGCATTTTCATGGAGATGAAACGACAAATACAAGTAGTGTTAATTGGGTAAATGAGTACATTACCAAACATAGTTTTAAGCAATTCTCACCACACATTACTTTAGGAACAGGCATATTTTCTGGCAATTTCACACCTCAAAATTCACTTACCAACAGACTTGCTGTTTGCCATTTAGGTAATTACTGCACTTGCAGAGAGATTTTGTTTGAAGTGGAGTTGGATTCAATTACATAATCAACAAGATATAATTAATGTTGATCATACTATCTAAAAAGTTAACTTATTCATTTGCTTTTACTCTCTTTATTATGTGTATAGAGTATTCTAATGCATATGGACAAATCAACTTTGATATCATATTAAAGCTTTGCAAAGCACAGACTTCTGAAGAAGCTATTGAGATTATGAATGAATGTTCTGATTGGTCAGTGTCTGATAATCAAACAAATTCAAATGGAAGCTTTACAATTGAATTTGGGGAAAACTATGAAGCTAAGAAAAAATTTGCTACATCTTGGATTTACTTAAGTATTCATAATAGAAGCTACTCATTCATTTACGATGGTTTAGGTTCCGACTATAAAGGGAAAAAAGATTACAAAAGACTATTTCATCAAGCTGTTAATAGCAATAAATGTATAATTGATGAAGATGGTAATTTCATCCATGAAAATTTTAAGATAACATTTACCGAAAAAGATAAATTTTGTCGAGTAGGTAGCTCAAAGAAAAATTTAAAACCTAAAATAAAAACTTACAAAATCTATATATCCAAGGTTAGATAGTATAAAACAATTCTACTTTGCAGATTCAAGTATTTGCGTTTCTAAATCTTCTATTCTTTTAATTAGCTTTTCATCAAATCTTAACACTTCAATGTTAGGATTTTTAACCATCTTAATTAACTCATAACTAATCAAAAGAAGTTCTTTCATTCTCGTTCCTTCTCTAGGATATTCAGTTGTACCAGTTCTCACTACACCTGCAGCAACAGAGAAATAAATACGACCTGCATCAGGCCTATAAGATTCTTTATCATGAACTTGCATATTTCTTAGAGCAGCTTCATAACCCCTTTTAATAATAGCGACTGAGTTTTTATCTATTTTTTTATCATATTTAATCACTTCAATATCTGTATTTCCATTAAACTGCGAGTACCAAATGTTGTTTTTGGGTTTCCTAAAATGAATAAGATCGAATTCTTCATTACGAGTAATTATTAAAACACTCTCTGCAGGAAGTGATATAAACCGAAGTTCTGTAATTCCAGAAACAGTTTGAATTAAATGCCTTTTTATTTTTAAATGATATTCTAATTCGAAATTATATAAATCAAAAATCCCATTTACAGGCTGTAAAAAATCCGGTTGGCAAAATGATTTTGATGTTAATTTCAAAATCAATAAAAAAGTGAATGCTACTTTTATTATGTTATTCAATCTTACTGGTTATTAGTTTTACATTAATCAAAATCTACACTAACCCACTTTTGCTCATACGCTTCCAGTTTTACTTCTTCATTAATTATCTCAGAAGTATCTAATAGACTTTTCCCTTTTAACTTTGGAATTATAAGATTTTGAGGTTGATTAGACAGATTGAATAAAGCTAATACTTTTTGTGTCTTATCTGCTGAAAATCGCTCTATTACAAATATTTTTTCATGTAGATCAGGGAATTGAAATACTCCAAATGGATTGAAAGCTGCGTTATTTTGTCTTGTTTCAATCAACTTTAGATAAGCATTAAAATACTGATTTCTGAAACTCTCTCCATCAACCAAATCTTTTGAAAGCTCATCATAATCCAGTTTTTCCCGATTAATAGTTCTTTTCTGCCCAGTTATTTCTACGCCATCTTTGTAGTTTCCAGAACCTACCAACGAATGAAAATAAATACCAGGAACTCCGGGCATTGCCAACATAATCCCTTGAGCTAGCAACATTTTCTTAATTCGAATTACATCATCTTCTTCCGGATCACTTATTAAATCCATATAGTTGCAATTCAACTCATAAGGCGATTGTGAGCCATCTGGGTTATTCTTATAAGACACAAAACCACCATGCTGCTCAGCTTTATTTGCCAGAAAACTAATTTCTGTATCAGCTAATATACCTTGCAAAGGGCGCACTCCTACTCCATCGTGGCTAGCGGTAAAATTAAAAAAACAGGTGTCTTTACTTGGTAAACCTAAACTAGTAGCCCATTTCTTTAAATCGGTTATATCACCTTTTAATATTGAGTAAGCCAACAAAGGCGGCAAAGTGAAATTGTAAACCATATGCGCCTCATTATTTCCATCTCCGAAATAAGAAATATTTTCGGCATGTGGCACATTGGTTTCGGTAATTAAAACTACATCTTTGGTGATTTCTTCAATAATCAGCCTCGCCAGTTGGATAATTGCATGAGTTTGTGGCAAGTGAATACAGCTAGTTCCCGGAATTTTCCATAAAAAACCAATTGCATCTAACCTAATTAGCTTTGCTCCTTTTGAAATGTAAAACAACAAAACATCTAAAACCTGTAACAACACTTTTGGGTTTTCATAATTCAGGTCTATCTGATCTCGACTAAAGGTGGTCCAAATGTGTTTTTCTGCACCCGACTTACTTGTAAACTCGCTTAACAGTGGCAAAGCTCTTGGCCTAACAACTTCACTTAAATCCGTATCAGGAGAAATATCCACAAAAAAAATTTCATAGTCAGGATTTTCATTCAAATATTCCTTAAACCATTCAGACTCACTAGAAATGTGATTCACTACAGCATCAAACATCAAGCGATAATCTTTTGCTAAATGCTCAATATCTTTCCAATTGCCCAACTCAGGGTTTACTGCATAATAATCTATTACAGAAAAACCATCGTCAGAAGAGTATGGGTAAAATGGCAGCAAGTGAACTGTATTAATTTGATTATCGAGATGCTTTTCTAAAAAGGTATGAAGCGTGACCAAATGGTTTTCTCCCTGTTTTTTTACATGATCGCCATAGGCAATTAAGATTACATCCTTTTCTGTAAGTAAATAATTGGAGTTCTTTAATTTGGATTTATAAGCTGAAATGAGTTTTTCAATCTCTTGAAAAGTAAAATCAATGGCTTTTCCTGAATAGATTTCAGCAAGTTTTTCTCTAATGGATTTCATGAAAAATTGTATCGGGAGAGAGATAAAGATATAAAAAAAGCCTACTCATTACAAGTAAGCTTTCTTAAGGGCGAATGATGAGATTCGAACCCACGACCCCCAGTGCCACAAACTGGTGCTCTAACCGACTGAGCTACACCCGCCATTTAATTTAGGTTTGCAAATTTATACTGTTATTCATTTAATACAAAATTCTAAGCGAAAAATTTTAATCTTTTCCCTTTTACACTCTCATTAAACTTACCATTTTGATAAGCAATATGCCCTGAAACAATGGTATGAGTGATTTTAGAATGGAAGTTTACACCTTCGAATGGAGACCAACCACACTTGTAGAAAATATTTTCTTTCTTTACTTCCTGCTCTTCATTTAAATCTACTAAAACCAAATCTGCCCAGTAGCCTTCTCTCACATATCCTCTATCTTTAATTCTGAACAAAGTTGCCGGGTTATGGCAAGCTTTCTCAACAATTGTTTCTAAGGAGATTTTGCCTTGATGGTAAAACTCCAACAAAGCTTGTAAACTATGTTGAACTAATGGACCACCAGAAGGCGCTTTAAAGTAAGTGTTATTTTTCTCTTCTTTTGTATGAGGTGCATGGTCAGTAGCAATTACATCGATTTTGCCATCAAGCACTGCTTTAAAAATAGCATCTCTGTCGCTTGCCGTCTTTACCGCCGGATTCCACTTAATGAGCGTGCCTTTCTTGTCGTAATCTGCATCTGAAAACCACAAATGGTGGATACAGGCTTCGGCAGTAATCTTTTTATCTTTTAGCTGAGTTTTATTCTCAAATAGCTCTAATTCTTTAGCAGTAGAAATATGCAAAATATGCAAGCGAGCGCCATGTTTTTTAGCTAGCGCAACTGCCTGAGAAGATGAAGCATAGCAAGCCTCTTCACTTCTAATTAATGGATGAAATTTTATAGGAACATCCTCGCCATATTTTTCTTTGTAAACCGCTTCGTTTGCTTTTACCATTGGATCTTTCTCACAATGAGTAGCAATAAGCATATCTGTACTAGAAAAGATATTCTCCAAAACAGTCTCATCATCTACCAACATATTACCTGTAGAAGAACCCATAAAAATCTTGATTCCGCAAACTTCTTCTTTGTTTACTTTTTTGAGTTCTTCCAAATTATCATTGGTTGCACCCATAAAAAATGAATAGTTTGCTAAAGATCTATCAGAAGCAATCTTGTATTTATCTTCGAGCAAATCGATCGTTACTGTATTAGGCACTGTATTGGGCATTTCCATAAAACTGGTAACACCACCTGCTACCGCAGCTCTTGCTTCTGTATAAATTTCTGCTTTGTGGGTTAATCCCGGCTCTCTAAAATGCACCTGATCATCGATCAAACCGGGTAAAAGATATTTGCCAGCGGCATCTATTACTTTTTCTGCCTCTAAGGCGCTTAAGTTATTTCCTATTTTATGAATAAATCCATCTCTGATAAAAACATCAGTTTCAGTAATTGTTCCTTCATTAACTACGCGGGCATTTTGTATTAGAATAGATAGCATAACAGGTTATTTATGGCTAAAAAACTTTACTTTGTAAAACAAAAGTAATTAGTTTATAAAGACAAATCAGACTCATCTCAATTAATCTTATAGAGTTTACAAAATCTTTACTTCAAGTTGAAGCATTTTAAACTTATTATTCGTAACTTGATTTAAGATTAGCAGTTATTTTCTCTTCATTTATTGGTATACACACCTTATTCTCCCATAACAACTAAGATTATCTTTCTGCAATTTTTTAATCTGAATTTTATCGGCTTTATGAATACAGAAACACTTTACCGCCAGTTAAAAGAAGCTTACTCCACAGAAAATTTAACCCGTATTACCAGCAAGCTAATAGCCTTTTATCAGAACAAACAGTATGGTAATATTAGAGAGATTGCAAACCGCATTTCTGATTATGTAAACATTGATGAAGAAAAAGATGCTCGCTGTTTTTCTAAGCTGATTATGCTCTATCATCCAGATAAAGTTGCAGTGTTAAGAAACAGTATTGAGCAAGCTTATTTGGCAAATGATGAAAAAGCTTTGAATAGTTTCGCCCACATTCTTTTACTCAAAAACCTAGAAAATATTCGGGTAACTACTATAGCCGATGATGTTGACTATAACCCTGTTTACTATTGGGAAGATGTAAAAAAAGAAGAAAATTACGATTCTGAATACGATAGCAGCGAAAGTGATTATACGAATGAAGATTATGAAAACTCTTTTTACAATGCCGTAAAATTGAGAATTTATGGAGATTTAGACAGAGATTTTCCAGTATATTATCTAGAAGATTTTGAGCATTTTGAACTCTCTTTTAATAATATTGAGGTTTTAGATGGTGTTGAGTATTGCAAGCATGCAGTGAGCATAGATTTATCTAATAATGCCATTAGCGATATTTCTGACTTATGGAATCTGGAAAAGCTAGAAGAATTATATCTGGCCAATAACCAGATCGGATACATAGATTCTCTCGGTAATTTATTAAAATTGAGGGTAATTGATCTTTCAGGAAATCAAATCGACGATATATCTCCTTTATTTGAATTAGAGAATTTAGAGTTTGTTAATTTGATAGGTAATCCTATTCTTGCAAGACAAATTAAAATACTTAAGCATAAAGGAATTATTGTAATGCATTAATTCCTTTTACCGCACTTCCATTAGCCAATAAGCAATAATTGTCAACTATTTTTTATTCAAAAAAGATTATTTCTTATGAGAGCTAATCCACTCATTTTTTTGCTGATCATTTCAATTTTTACATCCTGCAACAATTCAAAAAAAGGAAATCTAAAAGTCTCAGAACAAAATGCACAATACAATCTTGCTTATAAAACGCCTGAGTTTCAGGATAAAAACCGTGTAAAAAAGATAGTAGATGCATTACCTGTTGCTGAC
>PBYL01000200.1 GCA_002729595.1 Thalassovita sp.
ACTGGTAGAGAAATTTGGGTAACAGATGGAACCGAAGAAAATACTCATATTCTTAAAGATATCTTTCCAGGTGATGGTAGTAGTATTCCATTATTATTTCATGAAGCATCTATAACATTTAAAGATAAATTTTACTTTGTTGCCGATGATGGTGAACATGGACCGCAAATTTGGTATACAGATGGTTCAGAATCTGGAACTAAAATGATAACTGCAATTTCAACTTTAAATACTACCAAACTAACTTCAGATGATGATTACATTTATTTTTTAAATTCTTTAGATAGTGGAGAAGATGGAGAAATTCAATTGTGGAAAAGCGATGGATCAACTGAAGGAACTATTATGGTTAAGGATGAAATTCCTAATTATCGTGGAACATATCCTTATGTTTTACAAGTCTCTTTAAATGGTTTGATTTACTTCAATACTGTAACAAATAATAATACTTATGATATTTGGCGCAGCGATGGTACTGAAGAAGGAACTTATTCAATAAGTGAGTTCTGGGATGAATATGATTTTGATGAGTGCCATTTAATAAATCATATTGTATTCAAAAATGAACTTTATTTTGTTTATTCTAAAAAAGATGAAACTGGTTTAAGTATTATTTTAAATAAAACTGGTGGTAACGTTGAAAACTCAGAGTTTATAGAAAAACTAACATTTGATGATTTATCTTATATATACTTTTCAGATATTATAGTAATAGAAGATGATCTTTTTCTATCTCTTTATGATCAAGATCTGAATCAGTTAACACTTCTGAAATTTAATGCGGATGAAACAAAATTTGAAGTGGTTTTTAATGATAAAAACACCCAATATTTTTCACCATCATATCTTTCAAATTATAACAATAGCTTATTATTTACAAAAGGAGATGAGAATGGGAATACAGTTTTAACAACATATAATATTGAGGATTCCCAAATAAGTGATGTACAAGAAATCTTCAACTTTCAAAAATCTACGACATTTACAATCAACGATGTTGTAAATATCAAACAAATTGACAGTTCCCTGTTTGCTGTTTTTGTTCCAGAAATTGATAGTCTCAGGAAAGCTTGGGTTTTAGATTTATTAAATTCAAATCATTATAGTAATGCTGAATTTTGTAATGTAGAGGATGTGTTTTCTACAAGTGAAAAGATTGTTTTTACAAAAAAATCAAAAAACATAGGAGTTGAATTGTGGGAGACTGACATTAATTTAGTAAAGGTTGAACACCTTAAAAGCTTAATGAAATTAAAATTAGGGCTAACAATTTCTGAACCTCTACCAATAAAAAATAAACTTTATTTTAGAACTTCAACTGATTCAACAGGGTTTGAACTTTGGGTGTTTGATGATTCATTAAAAAACCTGAGTTTAGTTAAAGATATCTATAGTGGTAGTTTGGGTGCATATCCACAAGCTTTAATAGACTATAATGATTCTTTATTCTTTTTTGCATCCTCTGAAAATGATTATGGGCAGCTTTTTAAAACTAATGGATCAGAAGAAGGTACAAATAGAGTAAGTAATATTGAAAATTTATATGTAGACTTTTCAAATAGATTTTTAGTTGAATTTCAAAATCAACTTGTCTTCTCTGCCATTATGAATGATACCTCTTATTTGATGTCTTCAAACGGTAGTGAAGTTAAAGCAATATCAAATTTAAAGTATATTAGTCCAGGGTTGAGTCAATATAGATATTCTGGTCATGATGGAGTAAGCACAGATAATTATGTTTATTTTTATTATGGAGGAGATTTATGGAGAAGTAATGGAAAACAGGCTAGTACTTTTAAAATATTAGAAATTTTCTCAATTGAGAACCTGACTGCCTTAGATTCTTCAGTTTATTTTTCTGGAAAGTATTTAGCCGATAGTGAGAATGTTTTATGGACCAGTATAGGAGACTTTGAAAATACTAAAAGGATTAAGACTATTAATGAAGAGTATTTATATGACCCTCAAAATTTAGTGAGCTTTAACGGAAAATTGGTTTTTACAACTTATACAAATGAATATGGAAGAGAGTTGTGGATTACAGATGGTTCTCAGGATAGTACTTATATGATTGCTGATATCAATCCTGGAATTGGAGGTGTTGGTGAGTTAAATGGTTATGCAGAGTTAGATGGCTATTTATACTTTTCTGCTACGGATGGAGTAAATGGTGTTGAACTCTGGAAAACTGATGGTACTTCAGAAGGTACAATGATGGTAAAAGATTTAAATACAGGTTCTGAAAGTTCTTATCCATCTGAATTTATTAGTGATGGGCAAAAAGTCTATTTCACTGCATACTCAAAAGAAAATGGAGTAGAATTATGGGTTACCTATGGAGCTGAACAAAATACCATTCAACTTTATGATGTAATTCCAGGAACAAGAGGTTCTATTCCTGAAAATTTAATGTTCATTAACGGTGAATTGTATTTTACCGCTGATACAGAAAGTGAAGGAAGACAAATTTGGAAACTTGATTCAGAAGCAGAAGAACCTGATGAGAAAAATTCTGAAGAAGAAGATGAAAATGATGTAACTGCAATTGATGATTTAATTGATGATGAAATTTTTAGTCTTTATCCAAATCCAGGAGCTGAGTATATTAGGATAAATGTTGAGGGTATCAATGTTCAACAGGTTCAAGTATTTAATTTAAATGGCCAATCAGTAGAGTTTTTTACTACTCAGCATAATGAATTATATGTAGGTAATCTGCCAAAAGGGATGTATCTTTTTGTTGTTAATAAAGGTGATAAGAAAGTGGTTAGAAAGTTTTTAAAAGAATAAATTAACAATTAGGAATTTACTCAAAAGGCAAAAGATTTAAATCTTTTGCCTTTTTTTCTACTTAGAAAAGTAAAAATTCGATTAGAGTGATTACTTATATGAATTCCACTAATTTTAATTAAAAACTAGGAAAAACTGCTTTAGCTATTAATTTTAGCCAAATTTTGTAACAAAGTGTCTCTTATAAACTGATACAAACCGCATGTTTGGGATTAAACATATCAAATTCGATTCGATGACTTATGTGATTCACTATAAGAATGGAAACATAAGCAAAGAAGGTCGTGGACTTTCTTTTTTTTATTTTGCTCCGAATAGTTCTATTGTAGCTATTCCAATGGGGAGTAACGATTTGCCATTTGTGTTTAATGAATCGACCAAAGATTACCAGACAGTTACCATTCAGGGACAAATTAGTTATAAGATTGCGCAGCCCAAAACACTGGCAGATGTGTTAGATTTTACTGTAAATGATAATGGGCAGTACAAAAAGAATGATATTGAAAAGCTGAATCAAAGGATAATCAACGAAGCACAGACTTCAACTTCATCTTTTATACATGATATTAATTTGAAAGATGCCATTCGTTCGGCAAAAACCATTGAAGAAAGAATACTCGATGGCTTAAAATCTTCTTCGGCTATTGGCATGTTAGGTATCGAAATTCTGGGAGCAAATATTTTGGCAATTAGAGCGACACCAGAAATGGCCAGAGCACTTGAAACAGAAACCCGAGAAAAGTTACAGCAAGAGGCAGATCAGGCAATTTATGAGCGTAGAAACTTTGCCGTTGAGCAGGAGAGAAGAATTAAAGAATCTGAGTTAAATACCGAAATTGCAGTTGAAGAGAAGCAAAAGCAAATTGAAGAAAAACGCATGGAGTCTGATGTGCAGCGAGCCGAAAACCAGAGAAAGCTTCGAGAAATGAAGTTAGAAGCCGATATTGCTATTGAGAACCAAAGAAAACAATTGATTGAGCAAAAAACAGCCAACGATAAGAAAGAAGCAGAAACGAAAGGTTACGTAATTGAAACTACTCTAAAACCTTATAAAGAACTCGATTGGAAAACACTAACTGCTCTTAGCAATAATAATACACCTGGTTTTAACATCTCACTGGCGTTTAGAGAACTAGCAGAAAATGCAGAAAAGATAGGAAACATCAACATTAGCCCAGAATTATTGGAATCTATCCTGAATGAAAAGAGAGGGCAGAAGCGATGAAGATAGAGTATGCCATTATAGTAAAAAATAAAACACGGCTTGAATCTCTGATTGAACGCTTTAATACCAGATCGCAAACCAAGTTTTATATCGAGAGTTTTGGTGGTGTGTTCGAAGATTACGAGCGTGAACATGAGGTTTTTCATGAATCGCTAAATGCTTTGCAATCGCAATTATCACAAATAGTTAAATACAAAATTGTAGAGCGAACCTATGTACCTCAATATATTTTTTCAGAGAAAAATTTAATCGTCGTAATCGGGCAAGATGGTTTGGTGGCGAATACGGCTAAGTATGCTGGTGGAGTTCCGATTGTGGCTGTGAATCCAGATGTAAATCGCTACGATGGAGTTTTGCTGCCTTTCAATACTTCCGATTTTTTAGTAGGAGTTGATAAAGTTATGTCTGGAAACCATCAGCTAAAAACGATACGATTTGCAGAAGCCAAACTTAATGATGGACAGCGTTTGTTGGCTTTTAACGATCTCTTTATTGGTGCTGCTTCTCACATTTCTGCTCGCTATAAAATCTCATTCAACAATCAGATAGAAGAGCATTCTTCTAGTGGAATAATTGTTTCTACACCCACAGGATCAACAGGTTGGTTAAGTTCAATTTTTAACATGGCTTACGGAGTTGCCAATTTGTTCGAAAAAGACCTAAAACCCAAGAGACCAAAACTTCAAGACAATCAACTGCTATTTGCAGTGCGTGAACCTTTTCAAAGTTTAAGAACCCAAACAGGAATTACAACAGGCATCCTCAATCAAAATAGTCAATTAAGTATCGAGTCACTTATGCCAACTGATGGAGTAATTTTTAGCGATGGCATTGAAAAAGACTTTTTACAGTTTAACAGTGGTTCTGTCGCAACAATAGGCCTAGCCAACGAAATTGCCAATTTAGTAACAAAGTAAATCTTGATTTTAAAGTAAATAAAGGTAATTTTATTTAAGCTGATCATCTTATCTAAAAGAAGAGGGCTTAAGGTTATTTGTTATTTTTTAATTCTAATACAATGGATGAAACTCCCACAAAAAAGGAAATGATTGAAAATTACATTCAAGGCTACAATAGCTTTGATGTAAAAGTGATGCTCAGAGATTTACATCATGATGTAGTCTTTAAAAATATTGCTAATGGCGAGGTGACACTTGAAACTGAAGGTTTCGAAGCCTTTAAAAATCAGGCAGAGCATACGAAATCATTTTTTACAGAAAGGGAGCAAAAGATACTATCGTTTGATGAGAAGGAAGACAGTATCGAAATAGCTATTGATTATACAGGCAAATTAGCCATTGATTTACCCGAAGGATTTAAAACTGGAGATACATTGAACTTAAAAGGTAAATCTATTTTCAATTTTAAAGATGACAAAATTATAGAAATTCAAGATATAAGTTGATCTAGCTAATTAATGATAGATTGAAATTCCGCTCAAAGTCTTTCTCTGAGCGGAATTCTTTTTTATGCACCTTGCTGTTTTATAAAAGCGACAATATCTGCCATTTCTTCTACACTTATTCCATTTTCTAAGCCATTAGGCATCGCAGAATATTTCGATTTGGTTTGAGAAACAATATTCTCTTTTTGTAATACCACTTTTTCTCCACTCATCTGTTTTAATGTCAATTGTTGTGGCGAATCTTGATCAATAATTCCACTGATCTTACTGCCGTTTTTTAACTCTATTTCCCATAAATCATATTGATCGGCAATAGAATTGTTTGGGTTGATGATTTCTGTAACTATCGAGTGCGGATTTCTACTTTTTAATGTGGCGAGGTTAGGGCCAAAGTCAATACCATCGACCTCTTCTGCCTGATGGCATGTTTTACAAAGCTTTTCAAAAATGATTTTGCCATTCTGTACATTGCCTGCCATTTCTATAGCTGGTAAATATTCTTGCAAAACAGCTTTTCTATCTTCATTTACAGATAAAAGCTTGCGTGCATAACCTCTAATGTCATCATCTTCATAGTTCATTAAAGAAACCATTCTATTCCACTGCAAATCATTTTTACTGATTTTGTTTTGATCAATCGCTTCCAGAAACAGCATGATATAAGGTTTGTCTTGCATAAATAATTCGATTGCTTCTGGCTTTACATCCTCACTTAGCTTTGGAACCACATCAATTACCGCCAGAACGGTAGCTTCATCAGGACTGTTTTTTAAAGCTTTAATGGCTTCAATTTTCAGGTAATCTGATGGAGAAGATTTTACAATTTCTATTAAATCTGGTTTGTATTTATCTGGATCGTAAGCACTTAATAATGCAATGGCATTTGCTTTAATTAGCGTATCAGCATCAGAGTTTTTTAAACTTTTTTCAGCTTTTGCAATGCTACCGATAGTAGCTGCACCTTTAGGAAAGCCTGTAATTTGCAGTAATTCGATGGTAGCTTTTCCAAGTGCCGGATTAGCTTCTTGGCTAGTCATGCTAACTAGAGCAAGCTTGTCATCCACACTTAAAGCAATTGAGGGAGATTTGTATTTCCATAAATTGCTTATTCCTGTAAGTGCAGCAGCTTGCCACCAAGCATTTTCAGTAGAATGGATAATCAAGTTTAATCCTTCTCTGTTTTTTGCATTGGCAATTGTTGCCGCCAAATTGGCGAAAAATGTTTCTTTTCCAGTTGATTTTTCAGATGTAAAGTTTTCAATGGCATAATTTAATAAAGAAGCTTCTTTACCTGCGCTCACAGCAATGGCTGCAATGGCTACCCATTCATCATCCAAATTTTGTTTTAATATTTCATTTACCACATGCTCAGAGCCATCGATAAATGCAGAGGTGCAAAGCAATTGATATTTCACTTTGTCAGACGAATCATTGCTGAGCGCAAACAATGTTTCTTTTAACTCTGGGCTGATAGACTTGCCGGAAGTGCTTTGTTTTTCAATTACTTTAATCGCATTCTCTCTTACACCTGCTACTTCATCACTCAATAAAGCTTTTAAGTCCGTTTCAGTTATTTGGTCAAAATCGTAGAGCAACCACATAGCTGGTATTTTAGCTTCTGGGTTTTTAGCATTGCTAAGAATAGATTTTACTGCTTCTACTGGAAATTTCTCTTTATTTTGGAATAATAACCTTTGTGCAGTTTTTCTGTACCAACCATTCGAGTTATCGAGCAATTTTGCCAATTCTTCTGGGGAAGCTTTATCAAGTGATAAGTTACTCAGCCATTTTTCAGCTTTACTATTAGTAGGACTGATTTTATAAATTCTCCCTTTGTCAATTCCATTGTACAATGCACCAGACTCATTCACTTCGTCCGACATCCATTCTGGGTGCTCAATTATCTGGCGGTAATAATCTAGCAAATATATCGAGCCATCAGGACCTACATAAAAATTTACAGGTCTAAACCAAGGGTCTTTTGAGGCTAAAAAGTCTTTGTTTTCGAGCAGTCTTTTAGCATTAAAAGAAGCACCTTTATCTTCGATAATATCGGCATGAACCAAGTTGTGAACTGGCTCTGCTATAAATGTGATGTTCTTAAAATTATCCCCGAAAGTTCCGCCATCGTACCAAGTAACTCCACAACTCGAAGTAATCAAACCGACATCTGTAAGTAATTGGTGATTTGGGTTTTCTGTTATGGGGAAAATCTTGGCAGCATCACCATGGTCGGGAATTCGCTGTATAGCTTGTCTAATTAATAAATTAGGATTGTTTGCAATGTATTCGGCTGCCAAAACTTCGTGGAATAAATGTTCCGCATTACTGGTATAAATTCTATGGTTCCATGCATCGGTTGTATGGCCGAATTGAGTTTCACCTGAAAGTGCTTCGAGTTCTTCAGATTCTGGTTTAAACCTAACCATTCTGCCATTGGCATTTTCTCCTAAATCAGGTGATGTGGAAGTGTTTAAATACTTTACATTGGAGCCAATATCGCCAAACTCATCCGTGTAAACATAGGGAGTTATCGCTGGTTCATGACCGAGATAAATCCAGTTATCTAAGCCAAATTTTGGTGTATTTAAGTTGTGCTGAGGATTCGAAAGTGCAAAGCCTGTAAGCAAAGTTTCTCTAATGTCTGCTTTACCGTCGCCATCAGAATCTTCCAGATAATAAACATTGGGTGCATCAGTAACTATAAATCCATTTTTCCATTTTAAAATGCCATTTGGCAACTGCAAGCTATCGGCGAATATTTCAGATTTATCGGGCAATCCATCACCATCTGTATCGATCAGTTTTTTTATAAGACCCGACTTAGATAAGTCTAGCGGATAGCCATGCATTTCTACTACATAAATATCGCCTTTTTCGTCAATTTCCATAGCAACTGGGTCGGCAATAAGTGGCTCTTTGGCGAAAGGCTCTATTTTAAAACCTTCCATTATTTCCATATCTGCTATTTCTGGCGATTGCTGGTTTTCTTTGATAGAAGTCTGATTGGAATTACATGTAAATAGTAAAAAGCTTAGAAAGATTAGGGGGGAGTTTTTCATCAATTGTTTGCGTTTAGGTGACTATTTACAATTTACGAATGTATTAAGTGATTACAAAGAGCAATCTTACATCTCCCAAGTTTCAGCAGTAATTATCATCAATTACCATTTTTTGTATACGATTTAATAAGAACTTACATGAAGTCCATAATAAAAATGTGTGAGCAGTGTTTTATTAATAAAAATCGCATCGATGAAAACAATCACCAACAAGGGCTCATTTAACCTAAAACTATCTTCTTCTTCAAAATCTGAGGACATTATTGTCTGGGATACACTTTTCAGAAACATCCAATCTGATAAGTCTGTGTTAAAAACTCTTTCTGGATATGGTTACAATAAGAAGAAAATCCAACAAGGAGTATATTTATTAGAAAAACTCAGAGAAAATAGAAGATTATATCAATTGAATAAAAGTATTGAATTGTCAGTTACAGACTCATTATATTCAAAAAAAGATGAATTAGACAAACTGTTTACGAATCATAAAAATTTATTTGGTGAGGTTTTCAAAAAAGATAATTCATTACTGAAAGCTTTTAAGATTGATTCAAAAGAAGAGACGAAGTTTGTGTATTGGTTTGGTGATGTAAAGCAATTTTACAAGCAGCTTAAAAGCAAAAAAAGTGTATTAAATGAACTGTTTGTGGTGGGGTTAGAACAGAATGAAATCGAGGTAGCAGACCAATTAATTAAAAAATTAGCTCAGTTAGAAGAACAGTTATCTTTAATTGCCAAAGAAGAAAGCGCTTGTTTTCAAAAGAATGCAAAATACCATATTGAATTTGCCAAATGGACAGATAGTTTTAGAACCATGACAGATTCTGTTTTTAAAAAGAAATTGGCCGTTCAAATGGCTCCAGATATAAAGAGACTTTAAACTTCAATTAGATAATTACAGGTTTTAATAGCTTATACCTAATGGAAAGCTAAATATGAAAATGAACTATTTAAGTTGAATAAGTTTAATTATCGCTTAAGTACCCGAAGCCTTACTTTTTGTAAGGCTTTTTTTATAGATTAGAGCTATATTTTTTCAGTAAAAACAGCAATTTTTTGAGTTAATGGCTAAAAAAGACAAAGACGAAACAATCAGCGAGAAGAAGCAAATTAAGAAGGTTTATAATGCTGTTTTACCACAACTACAGGTAGAGTTAGTAAAACTACAGCGTTGGATAGTGCAGAAAAATTTAAAGGTGGTCGTGTTGTTTGAGGGTAGAGATGCTGCTGGTAAAGGGAGCACAATTAAGACGATTACTGAATTGCTAAATCCGAGAGTTTGTAGAGTAGTTGCCCTTGGTAAACCCACCGAAAAAGAGAAAACACAGTGGTATTTTCAAAGATATGTTTCTCAATTACCGGCTGCAGGTGAAATGGTTTTATTCGACCGAAGCTGGTATAATAGAGCAGGTGTGGAAAAAGTAATGGGTTTTTGCACAGACGAAGAACACCGAGAATTTTTAAGGTCTTGCCCTGAGTTTGAAAAGATGCTAAAACGCTCTGGTATCATTCTGATTAAATATTGGTTTTCTGTGAGTTACGAAGAGCAAGAACGCAGGTTTTTAGAAAGGTTGAATAACCCTGCAAAGCGTTGGAAGTTTAGCCCAATGGATGTAAAAGCTAGAGAAAAATGGATAGAATACTCAAAGGCAAAAGATGAAATGTTTGCTTATACAGATACCAAGCAAAACCCTTGGCATGTGGTAAATTCTGATGTTAAAAAGAAGGCAAGGTTGAATTGCATTACACATCTTTTAAGCTTAATTCATTACAAAGAAATTCCTTTTGATGATATTGAATTGCCAGTAAGAGACGAGTCTAGAAAATATGTAAGACCACCAAAATCTGAGCAAAATTACATTCCTGAAATTTATTAATGACGATAACTAACACAACACATTCATTTATGAAATTCTTCTTATTCCTGGTAGCACTAATTTTTAATGTCGCTTTAATCGTGGCATTAAACACAGGTTTTAGTCCAATTCCACCATTAGGTTTTTTTCTGAGTCCAACACAAGGTTTTTGGCAAAATGCTGAAAATGTGAACGATACTCCTGAGGATGATATCAGCATGGAAGGATTGCTAAGTGAAGTGAGTGTTATTTATGATTCTGCTTTGGTGCCACACATTTTTGCGGAAAATGACCACGACTTATACTTTGCACAAGGCTATGTAACTGCCAAACACAGACTGTGGCAAATGGAATTTCAAACACATTTTGCTGCGGGAAGAATTAGCGAAATTGTTGGGGAAAAAGCATTGCCGCTAGACAGAGAAGCAAGAAGAAAAGGTATGGCACTGGCTGCTGAAAAAGGTGTGGGAATGATGCTCTCTGATGAAAAAATGAAGGAGGTGGTAAATGCTTATTCAGATGGAATAAATGCTTATATAAGTAGTCTTTCCAAAGCAGAATTGCCTTTAGAATACAAATTACTCGACTACGAGCCAGAAGAGTGGAAGCCGATTAAATCGGCTTTTTTGCTAAAATACATGGCTAATAATTTGAGTATTCATAACAGCGATTTTGAATATACAAATGCAAGAAAGGTTTTTGGAGAAGAAGTATTCAATTTTTTATATCCGAATGCACATCCGGCTGCTGATCCGATTGTAGATAAAACAGGGAAATGGGATTTTACACCAGATACGGTTGCTACACCAAAAGTGAGGCCTTTCGTATTGGAAGAATTACAGAAAAATCCTTTTGTAGATGAGCCAGATATTAGAAATGGTAGTAATAACTGGGCTGTTTCTGGTACGAAAACTAAAAGTGGAAATCCTATACTTTGTGGCGATCCTCATTTGGGTTTAAACTTGCCTTCCATTTGGTTTGCGATGCAGCTTACAGCGCCGGGAATCAATGTGAAAGGAGCAACTTTACCGGGCTCTCCCAATGTAATTATTGGATTTAATGACAATGTCGCTTGGAGTGTAACCAATGCCTTACGTGATGTGGTTGACTGGTATAAGATAGAATATAAAGATGAAGAAAGATCGGCCTATTTAATGGATGGAGAGTGGAAAGCCACTGAAACAAGAATTGAAGAAATCAAGCTAAAAGGATCATCTACTTTCTATGATACATTGATGGTAACTGAATGGGGACCAGTTATGTACGATCAATCTTACCCTGCAAAATCTGATGAGAATGCTTATGCCATTAGATGGATAGCGCATGATCCATCTCTAGAAGTTAAAACATTTTATTTACTGAATCGGGCTGAAAACTATAAAGATTACAGAGATGCACTAGCATTTTACAATTGCCCAGCTCAAAACTTTGCTTTCGCTAGTTCTGAAGGTGACATTGCCATAGTTGTACAAGGTAAGTTTCCAATTAAATGGAGAGAGCAAGGGAAATTCCTGATGGATGGCACTAAGTCTTCTGGCCAATGGCAGAAATATATTCCTATGGATCAGAATGTATTTTCACTAAATCCAGAGCGTGGATTTGTAAGTTCTGCTAATCAAGATCCGGTTGATAGCACTTATCCTTACTATGTGTATTCGCAGTCTTACGAGACATATAGAAACAGAAGAATTAATTATTTGCTCGATAGTTTACAAGATATTACTGTAGAGGATATGATGACGATGCAAAACGATAATTTCAAT
>PBYL01000201.1 GCA_002729595.1 Thalassovita sp.
AAATATTAAATAATATATAATATTATTAAATTGAAAAAATTCAATATAAATAATGTCTAACAAATCAATATCAGAAAATAACCATGAAACTGTCTAATCTTTCATAAATGAAAGTTATCAACCTAATAAATAATTCAAGAACTTAGAATCAACCGTTTTCCGGTCTTAATTTTCTAACTTCTCTACCTGCTTGCCACATTTCAGACTCGTGAATTTCTTTTAATTCTTCTTCTAGTTTTTCACGGTAATCTGATTGGCTGTTAGAATCGATTGATCTTTGAGCCTCTTCACCAGTAGCAACACTTTTGTAAAGATCTTCAAATACTGGTTTAACAGCATCTTTAAATTTGTCTTTCCAATCTAAAGCACCACGCTGAGCAGTAGTAGAACAGTTTGCGTACATCCAGTCCATACCGTTTTCAGCAACTAGTGGCATTAAGCTTTGAGTAAGCTCTTCAACAGTTTCGTTGAATGCCTCAGATGGAGAGTGTCCGTTGCTTCTTAATACTTCGTACTGAGCAGCAAAAATACCTTGGATAGCACCCATTAGAGTACCTCTTTCACCAGTAAGGTCACTGTATACCTCTTTTTGGAAAGTAGTTGGGAATAAGTATCCTGATCCAACTGCAATACCTAATGAAATTACTTTTTCTTCTGCTTTACCAGTAGCATCTTGGAAGATAGCGTAGCTAGAGTTAAGACCTCTACCTTCTAAGAACATTCTTCTTAAAGAAGTACCTGATCCTTTAGGAGCAACAAGAATTACGTCAACATCTGCTGGAGGAACGATTCCAGTACGATCTTTATAAGTAATACCGAATCCGTGAGAGAAATAAAGTGCTTTACCCGGAGTAAGGTGTTTTTTAACTGTTGGCCAAAGAGCTATCTGAGCTGCATCTGAAAGCAAGTAACAAATAATTGTTCCTCTCTCTAAAGCTTCTTCAATCTCGAAAAGAGTTTCACCTGGTACGAAACCATCAGCAACTGCTTTATCCCAAGATTTAGAAGGCTTTCTTTGCCCTACAATTACATTAATACCATTATCTTTTTGGTTTAATGCTTGTCCAGGACCCTGAACGCCATAACCAATAACTGCAATGGTTTCATCTTTCAACACTTCTTGTGCTTTACTAAGTGGGAACTCTTCGCGTGTTACCACATTCTCTTCTACACCTCCGAAGTTTATCTTAGCCATAAAAATTTAAAATTGATGTTTCTGAAAATAATTAGTTGTTTAAAATTTGATTTCGGTTATCTGTTTAAACAGATTTATATTTTTCCGTAAATTAATTATCAAGTGAATAAGCCAAATCTTCTAATTCTTGAAGATAAGACATTACTTTTCTCATTGGTTTTGGTATCGCTACCCTACCTGATCTCACAAAACCAAGTACACCAAATGGTTTAAGCGCTTCAAACAATTCTTGAGTTTCGTGCTCATGACCTGTTTTTTCAATCACTACAAATTCTTCTTCAACAGTAAGAATTCTAGCATAGTGATTTCTAATGATATGCTCAATCGTTTCGCCACCAAAAAGCGCTTTTGTAGGGATTTTATAAAGTGCTATTTCCTGAAAAATAACTTGCTCTTCTTCGTAGTAGAAAGCTTTAAGCACACCAATTTGCTTTTCGATTTGCTTTACCACTTTTGCTACTTGAGAAGCAGTGGTTTTAATAACCACTGTAAATCTATAAATATCCTTTAACTCTGATTCTGAAGTAGTTAAACTCAGAATATTCATTTTCCTTCTGGTAAAAATAATCGTTATTCTGTTTACCAGCCCTATCTTATTTTCGGTAAAAAGTGAAAGGGTAAATCTTTTTTCTTCTTCCTTAATTTCCATAATACACTAAATAATACTTTTCAAAAAATACTAAAAGCAAAGACCAAAGTCTACTCCAAACGGATATCTGTAACAGATGCTCCCGTTGGAACCATTGGGAATACGTTGTCTTCTTTTTCCACAATTACTTCTAGTAAATATGACTCTTCTGAAGCAAGCATGTTTTTAAGACCGGTTTCTAGATCTTCTCTCTTACTTACTTGCTCCCCTTTTATACCGAAACTCTTTGCGAGCATAATAAAATCAGGACTTTCAATATCTACGAATGAGTAGCGTCTTTCGAAGAATAATTGCTGCCACTGGCGAACCATTCCCAAAAAGCTGTTATTAAGAATCATGATTTTAACAGGAACTTTCTCCTGCATAATAGTACCAAGTTCTTGTAAAGTCATTTGGAAACCACCATCACCAATAATTGCAACTACATCGCGATCTGGCTTAGCAACTTTAGCTCCGATTGCAGCTGGCAATGCAAATCCCATAGTACCAAGACCACCAGAAGTAACATTGCTGTCTGTTTCAAGATAATTGTAGTATCTAGAAACTACCATTTGGTGCTGTCCAACGTCACTTACAGTAATTGCTTTACCTTCGGTTAATTCTGAAAGTTTATTTACAACTTCAGCCATTTTCAACTTCTCAGTTGTTGGAGCTAAGTCTTTTTCAATTACTTTTCTTTTCTCTTCAGCATCACAAGCAGCAAACTCTGCTAACCACTCAGGATATGTTTTTTCTTTTACTCTTCCGATTAAAGATTTAAGCGCTTCTTTCGCATCACCAAGTAAAGCTACATCTGTTTTCACGTTTTTATCAATCTCAGAAGGATCGATCTCTACGTGAATTACTTTTGCTTGTTTAGCATATCTGTTTAAATCGCCAGTTACACGGTCGTCGAACCTCATACCAATAGCAATTAAAACATCACACTCATTGGTTTTGATGTTAGGACCATAATTTCCGTGCATACCTACATAACCCACATATTGATCGTGGTCGTTAGGAAAAGCTGAAAGGCCTAAAAGTGTGCTAGCTACAGGAATACCTGTTTTTTCAGCAAATGCTTTTAATTCTTCTTGAGCTTCAGAAATTAATATACCATGACCAATAATCATGTATGGTCTTACAGCATTGTTTATGATCTCAGCAGCTTCATCAAGCTTAGCTTCATCTAGTTTTCTATATGGATGGTAGCTTCTTACTTTCTCACATTTTTGATACTCGAAGTCCATCATTTCATTCTGAGCATTTTTAGTAATATCGATTACTACTGGCCCAGGTCTGCCACTTTTAGCAATATAAAATGCTTTTGCAATAGCTTCAGGAATCTCATCTGCAGAAGTTACTTGATAGTTCCACTTTGTTACAGGCATAGAAATACCTACTACATCAGTCTCCTGAAAAGCATCTGTACCCAATAACTCTTTTGTAACCTGACCGGTAATACATACCATAGGTGTTGAGTCTATCATAGCATCTGCAATACCAGTGATCAGGTTGGTTGCACCCGGACCTGAAGTAGCAAAACAGACTCCGACTTTATTAGTTACCCTTGCATATCCTTGCGCTGCGTGAGTTGCACCTTGCTCATGTCTTACCAGCAGGTGTCTCACTTGATCCATATAGTGATAAAGTGCATCATAAGTTGGCATAATTGCCCCTCCCGGGTAGCCAAAAATTGTGTCCACACCCTCAGCAATCAAAGATAGAATGACTGCCTCCGCTCCGCTGATATTCTTCTTGCTAATCAGAGTCTTCCCTGAAGGCTGATACATCGTGGTGGTGTTCAATAAAGTTGTCATCTCTGGTTTTGTTTTATCCATGATATTGCCATTATGGCTATAAATAGGGGTTTTAGAAAAAATTTTTACTCGTCAGTTACGCAACCTTCAGAAGCTGAAGATACTGACTTAATATATTTATATAAGATTCCTTTCTTTACTTTGTAATCAGGAGCCGTCCATTTTTCTTTTCTAGCAGCCAATTCTTCATCAGAAAGTTCTACTTGTAAAGTATTTGCTACTGCATCTATGGTAATGATATCATCATCTTGAACAAGCGCAATGTTACCTCCTTCTTGTGCTTCTGGTGTAATGTGACCGATTACGAAACCGTGCGATCCACCAGAAAATCTACCATCAGTAATTAGCGCAACAGATTTACCTAAACCTGCTCCCATAATCGCAGAAGTAATCTTTAGCATTTCTGACATTCCCGGTCCACCTTTTGGCCCTGAGAAGCGAATGACGACGACATCTCCTTTCTTTACTTTACCAGCTTCAATACCTTTAATAGTCTCAAACTCATTATCGAAAACTCTTGCAGGTCCAGAGAAAAGCTCTCCTTCTTTACCAGTAATTTTCGCAACTGCACCTTCTGTCGCTAAGTTTCCATAAAGGATTCTTAAGTGACCAGTTGGTTTTATAGGATCGCTTAGTGGTCTTACCACATCCTGTCCTTCTTGTAAACCCGGTAAATCTTTTAGGTTTTCTGCAATTGTTTTACCTGTTACAGTTAAGCAATCGCCGTTTAGAATACCTTCTTCCAACATCATTTTCATTACTGCTGGAATTCCACCTACTTTGTGAATATCTTCCATAAGATATTTACCACTCGGTTTCATGTCTCCCAATAGCGGAGTTTTATCGCTAATTCTTTGGAAGTCGTCAATTGAAAGTGGAATATCAAATGCTTTTGCCATTGCAATTAAGTGAAGTACCGCATTGGTTGAACCACCAAGTACAGTAATTAATTTAATCGCATTTTCGAATGATTCTCTAGTAACAATATCTCTCGGCTTAATATCATTCGCCAATAGATTATAAAAAGCTTTACCTGCTTCTACACATTCTAATTTCTTCTCTGGGCTAACAGCCGGATTCGAAGAACTGTAAGGCAAACTCAAGCCTAATACTTCAATCGCTGATGCCATTGTATTAGCAGTATACATACCTCCACAAGCACCTGCACCCGGACAAGCATTTTTAATTACTCCTTTATAATCTTCGTCAGATATATCGCCTTTAAATCTTTCTCCTAAAGCTTCAAAAGCAGAAACAATGTTAAGCTTTTTATCTTTCCAGCATCCTGCAGCGATAGTACCACCATATATCATAATTGATGGTCTATTTATTCTACCCATTGCCATTACAGCACCTGGCATATTTTTATCGCAACCTACAACTGCTGCTAATCCATCGTAAAACTGTGCTCCAACTACCGTTTCAATTGAATCGGCAATAATATCGCGAGAAGGAAGAGAATACATCATTCCGGTAGTTCCGTTAGAAATACCATCACTGACACCAATTGTATTAAAAATTAGTCCGACCAAACCAGCTTCTACTACACCTTTTTTGACTTCTATTGCCAAATCGTTTAGGTGCATGTTACAAGTATTGCCCTCATATCCAGTACTGACTATACCTACTTGTGCTTTTTTGAGGTCTTCTTCAGTTAAACCCACTCCGTACAACATAGCCTGTGAAGCCGGTTGCTGAGGATCTTGAGTTATCGTTTTGCTGTGTTTGTTAAGCTCTCCCTTCATTGGTTTCTTCAGATGAAGTTGATTTAAAATTTATATAATAGAATAAGAATCGTATTCACCATGAGTTACAATCTGCTTATACTTTGTAAAGAGTTGATAACCCATTGTGTCTTCCCATTTCTTTTTAAATGATTGATGATTGAAAGACTTAATACCTGCTACTTCTGTTGCTGTACCAGTAAAGAAAGCGCCATCTGCTTCTTCTAAATCTTTTACTGTAAACAGTCTTTCTACCACTTCGAAATCAAGTTCTTTAGCAAGCTGCTTTATTGTTTTTCTAGTAATACCTGGCAAAATATGGCCTTCTGGAGGTGTGTATAACACGCCATCTTTTTCCATAAAGAAGTTATCTCCCGGGCTTTGCGCTATAAATCCTCCTGAATCGAGTAATAAAGCTTCATCAAAACCTTTAAGTTTAGCTTCTTGCGTTGCCAGTATTGAATTGATATAGTTACCTGTAATTTTAGCGTCTACATAAGATGCTTTTGGGTTAGGTCGCTGAAAAGAGGAAAGCATCACATCCAGCTGATCATTTAACTGGTAACGTGGCCACTTCCAAGCTGAGATAAATATGTTTACTTCGTTGGTTTTTGTTAACCTCATATTTGGGCCTAAATAAACCAATGGTCTTATGTAAGCATTATCTAGCTTATTATCTTCTAGTAATCTATAAGTAATATTTACAAGTTCCTCGGCAGTATATGGTACTTTTATGTGAATTCTGGCTGAAGATTTAATCAACCTTTCATAATGCTCTCTAATTTTGAAAGCTTGGGTACCTGCTACTGTCTCATAAGCTCTTATACCATCATAAACTCCACTTCCATAGTGCAGGGTTTGTGAGAACAAATCTGTTTTAGCCTCAGTAGCTTTTACAAAATTCCCGTTATGAAATACTATCGTTTTCTTGGTATAATACATAATCAATTCAATTTTTTAATAATAAAAAAACCTTTCTCTGGCATAGAGAAAGGTTTAATTAAAATATATGCATAGTAGACCTTTCTCCTAACATTTTGCCAGGACGACCACGACTAGAATAATGAGGCCGATAAATGATGAAGAAAGGTTCATATCTGTCATTGGTAAATTTTGATTACTTAATCAAAGTAAGTTACTCATCTAATATTATCCAAAAAAACAACCTATATAATTATTTTTAATTTACGGTTTCCAAAACCAAAACATATTAGAATAGCCTATATATTGCAGAAATAGCCCGTATTTCCATTTTTAAAATTACTATTGCTACAGAAGCTATTTTCCTTCTAAGATGTTCATATACTTCATAGCATTGGCTTCATCCCCTATTTCCTTATATGCATAAACCAGATTTTGATAAACATCGCGCTGGTTAGGGTTCATTTCCAATGCTCGGTGCATGTTTCTAATTGCCAGTTGAAATCGGTTGTTTTTAATCTGTGGATTGTCTAGCCCTTGCTGTAATAAGGCGATTGAGGCTTCCACAAAAATTCTTGGATTTCTCCCATTGTCATACTTTGCAGCTTCTTCAAAATTTTCAAGAGCCAGATTGTATTTCTTTAAAGCCATATAAGATCGACCTCTATTTAAATAACCGCTTGAGTTATTAACCTTCAATTCGATGGATTTGTTAAATAGTCTGATGGCTGCTTCGTAATCCTTTTTTCTGTTATAGGCAATGCCAGCTAATGTGTAAGCCACAAAATCATCTGGATTAAGCTGAATTACCTTACTTAAAGTTTTAATAGCGTCGTCATTGATGTTTAAATCAATTTGCAGCATACCTTTTATTCTCTGGCCTTCAACATTTTGAGGATCGAATTCTACTGCCTTCTCTGCCATTTCCAATGCTTCTTGTCTTTTGCCTGCATCTCTCAGATCAAAAGCTTCTGCTATATAATCATGCTCTCGCTTTACAATAGCCAACAGAGGTACTGTATCCGCCTTAATCATATGAATTGTACCTTTTGGAGGGAAGCTAGCTTCTATAAGCGCTTGAGGCATTCCTCTAGTACCAAAGAAAGCATAATCCCACTTTTCTTTATACTTTTCATTCTCTCGTGTCCACAAGATTTGCACTCTTTCCGGATATTTATTAGCGTAATACTGCGCCGAATTAATTTCGAAATTGGCTGCCACTCTTGTTTTCTCTTCTTCACTCAAATTACCATTCTCTATAAGCCATTCAGTGGCCTGCTTCATAGAGTTACACCAATATTCTGTTTCGTAGTGTTTATAGGCACCATTTATTCCTCCAACAAACTCATTGAAATACACATATTCATTCGGGTGATTTTTAACCATCCAATAAGCTGGTTTAATAAATAATCCGACTACCATAACAGTTGCTGCAACTGGCATCCATTTTTTATCAAGGTTGATCAAGTAATTCCAACCAGCTGCTGCCAGTACAATCATTGGAACATAAACAAACATTAAATGCCTCCAACCACTATATAGAGTGGAATTTTGAATGATGGTGTAGATAATCGGGAAAAAGAAACCGAAAAACATCATTAGTAAAATGCCTTTCTGTGATGTTCCTTTTTTGAAAAGTGTTGGTAAAAGTGATAAAACAAAGCCGGCTAAAACAAATAATGGAACGCTAATACCAATCCACTTAAAGGTATAATACCAAGGAGGCGAATCCATGTTTATTCTTTCGCCCTCAAATAGCTCGTATGTAATCAGGAACCTGAAATTTGTAAACTCTGTAAGCGAGATAATTGGGTTTTCAAACGGCTTTTCGTACCCAAATGGCCAAAACCAAATACCTAAGAAATAACTAAAGAATATAATTACTACCAGATACAAAACATATTTTGGCAAATGACCAGTAGCCTTTTTCCAAGACTGTGAAATACCTTCATACAACCAGTAAGCACCACTAAATACACCAAAAAGTCCAATTACGATGAGCCCACCAATCTTAACACTTATCATAAATGCCATACTCACTGTAAGCCATAATAAGGTTGCTGGCGAAGGAGCTGGCAGTTGCTTAAAGAATCGAATCATGTAAAGTAAACTGGCCGCATAACCTAAAAGAAATGGAATATCTTTAGGGTTATTCATACTATGCCCGAAATACCTTGGCGATAAAATCATAAATAGTGCAGCAATGAGTCCGATTCGCCATGAACCTAACTCCTTACCAATTCGGGCTGTAAACATAATCGCTAACACACCCATTAAAGCATTGAGAAGATGGCGAGTTTCGTAGATACCAAAAGGCGACACTTTAGCCAAAACTGCTGCCATAACATCAAAAGAAGCACTATAATGCATGGTTGCATTTCGGGCATGCTTTTTCATATCAAACACTTCCTTATTCTCTCCGCCCGAACTGTAATACTTTATAATATCATCAGCATATTCTACCAAAACTGGTTCATCCCAAGTTATGCCATAATCGAAGCTAAGTAAAGGAATGATTATAAATGCCAAAAATAGAATGAGATGGTAAGCCAGATTATATAAACCGTGATTCCCATTTTTGAGCCCAGATACACCAGATTTATCTTGCTTAATCTGTTTTATTGGCAATAAGAACTTTTCGAAAAATAGCTTTTTAAAGTAGGCTAATTTTATAGATACTATATCTGAAAATTTGATTTCAGATTGAGCATCTGTCAGCAATACTTCTGCCGCTTCTGGGTGGTTGCCTCTTAATTGAGAGATGTAATTATAATCGCCTGAAGGGTAATCGTATAGATCAAATGCATTTAGTGCTTTACTATTTATTAGAGTATATGGTATGGCAGTTCCTTTTAAATTCAAACCATATAAAAGGTTGATGATTACCAAAAGTAATTTCTGTAAAAATCCATTTGGTAATTTTTCTACAAAGTATAATGCATCAGACTTTTGTTTGTGGTGATGGTACCACTTATTAATATGATCAAATTTTTCTTTGTCAAACTCGGAATTGATGAGCAAGCAATCTACATCACCTTGCTCACTGCAAATCGCTTTAATTTCATTTATTGCAATTTCTGGATTTTCTGAAACAGAATGTACATTTTCAACATATTCGGTTAGCTCTCCTAAAACAAATACCTTTAATCCAGACTTGTTAGCTACATCAAAAAAGCCTTGATTCTGTAATCCCTGAGCATTTTTAACTATTAAACCCAGGTTGCCTACTTTTTTAGAAACTTGAATCTGTTCTGCTTTTTTCGCTTTTTTTAACTTTTTTGCCATAAACATCATCCTTATGATACCAAAGCTAATAATTGTTAATGTAAAACCTAAAACTCTTGGATTATCACTAGCAAAAAACAACTATAAATAGGTATTATAATTTAGTTTTTATAAAAATTAAAAGTGAATTGATTTGAAAATTAAGAATGAGAGTTAAATATCTGATGAAAAAAATTGCTACAACAAATTTTTTGAACTTTACAAAGAATATTTAATTGGCAACTTATACTGCTTACCACTTATAAATACTGCAATTCAATAGGTTTCTAATGATTTAATATGGCTAAAATTAAAATTTAAGCACATGTAGCTACTTAAGTAATAAAATCTTTAATAAATAAATCACAAAACTACTTCAATCATCGATAAACAGTATATTAAATCAAATATTAGATACAAATTAAAATATTAAGTAATACAAATAGATTAAATACAGAATTTAAAACTGAATTAAAAGCTGAAATTATTATAGATTAGATTAATTCTGATGTAACATATTTCGGTAAAAAATCAAAAACCTAAACATATAGTTCTGAAAGCATAATTCCCTTCTAAAATATTACAAGCCTCATTTTCAGCACTTTTAATTTATAATCTGATTTTTATTAACATAGTACAATAGTTGAATTACCGCAACTATAATTTTTTCAACTACTTGCTTTTTTAGCAAGACCTTAAAATTAAAAACACTAATAGGAAATTATCTACATGTTTACTTTTTAAATTCTTGTTGCATTTATTTTAAAAAAAGCCAGTTTGATTAACTGGCTTTTTTATGGAAAAAACAACTATTAGTTACAAATGCACGTTAACAATTAATGACAATGAAAGCAAAAACTTTTAGCACTAAAGAGAATAATTAAAAAAAACCGGTTTTATGACCGGTTTTTTTATTTTAAGTGGTTTTGCAATATCCTGAATTCTAAGAAAGGTGAGATTTTGTCGTAAAGCACATTGTAAACAGAATTGATAATTGGTAGGTCTAATTCTAATTTTTTATTGATCTCATAAATACATTTTACAGCGTAATAGCCTTCGGCAATCATTTCCATTTCTAGTTGAGCCGTTTTTACCGAATACCCTCGCCCGATCATATTACCAAAAGTTCTGTTTCTACTAAATTGAGAATAGGTAGTAACTAATAAGTCACCCAAATAGGCAGATGCACTTAACTGTCGCTCCATTGCATTTATCTTCTCTACAAATCGCTCAATTTCCTGTAAAGCATTCGAAACCAGCACTGCCTGAAAATTATCGCCATAATTTAAACCATGTGCAATTCCACAGGCGATGGCTATTATATTTTTTATTACTGCACTATACTCTACACCATATAAATCTTGAATTGCATGCACTTTAATAAAGTGGCAATCTAAAACTTCACATAAAGCTTGTGCAAATTCGATATTTTCTGAGGCAATGGTGAGATAAGACTGCTTCTCCATGGCTACTTCCTCGGCATGACATGGTCCAGCAATCACCGCAGTATCAGTAGAAGGTGTTCCGTAATACTCTTCCATAAAATCGGAAATCAACAGATTCTCATCTGGTATCATGCCTTTAATTGCCGATATCACTTTTTTACCTTTAAATAACTCTGGGTCAACTCCCTTTAAAGCATCTTTTACAAAAGCTGCTGGCACTACCAAGATAAGCCAATCGGAGTTTTTAATTACGTCTTCAATATTAGAGACAGGCGTTACTCTATTCAGATGTATTTCTACTGCACTCAAATAGGCAGGATTATGCTTGTAAGACAAAATATGTTTTACATCATCTTCTCTACGTACCCACCAGTTTACTTTATTATCTTTTGAAGTGAGAATTTTAATTAATGCTGTGGCCCAGCTACCACTACCAAGTACCCCTATTACAGGCTTCTTATTTTCCATAAATTCCACAGTTTATTTTTAATATGTTATTTATTAAGCATCTACCGAAGTAAAAGAAAATTTATCACCATCAAAAAGACCTTTGTCAGATAATTTTAATGATGGAATCACTAATAAAGCCATAAAAGACAAACTCATAAAAGGAGCACGTAAAGTACTACCCAGTTTTTTAGCAAAAGCATCAATTTCGGCATATTCTTTTGCTACTTTATAGCCATCTTTTAAGCTCATAAGTCCGGCAACTGGCAAAGCTAAAACCTTCTCACTTTCCGAATTACAAGCAGAAACTCCTCCTTTACAATCTATTACTAGATTAATTGCCTTTGTTAATTCTTCGTCATTTACTCCTACTGCAACAATATTGTGCGAATCGTGCGCAACACTCGAAGCAATTGCCCCTTCTTTTAATCCAAAGTTTTTGATAAAAGCAATTGCAGGAGCCGCCTCATTGTATCTGTTTACTACCACAATTTTAAGAATATCATTTTCTACATCAGATACATAATTGCCATTTTCAACTTTTGCTTTTACAAGTTCTTTTCCGGTTACAAGCTCTCCGTCTTTTGGCACAATCACTTTTATCTTTTCAGCAGTGGCTGCTAGTTTTAAAGCTTCTGGTTGAATAGGGTTAATATTGAAATAATTAACTGATTCTTCAGAAACTGATGGAATAAAAGACTTTCCATTTTCTGCTACCAACTCACCATCGATATAAGTTTGTAGTACTTTAAAATCTTTTAAATCTTCTACCAGAATAAAATCTGCGGCATCCCCTTTTTGTAGCAAGCCAACTTTTAATCCATAATGCTTTACAGGATTGATACATGCCATTTGCAGTACTTTGAAAACATCATGACCTTTTTCTACTGCCCGCTTAACTAACAAATTGATGTGGCCAAGTTCCAATTCATCTGGATGTTTATCATCTGAGCAAAACATCATTTCTCGATAATGCTCATCGATTAATGGATGCAATGCCTCAAAATTTCTAGCTGCACTCCCCTCTCTTATGATAACCTTCATACCATGTTTTAGTTTGTGGGCAGCTTCAGCTTCTGTAAAGCATTCGTGATCGGTAGAAATTCCTGCATTAATATATTTGATCGCATCTTCACCTAAAAGCCCTGGTGCATGGCCATCTACTGGCTTGCCAAGCTCCTTTGCTATTTCTATTTTTCTAAGGACTTCAGCATCTTCATAGAGCACTCCAGGCCAGTTCATCATTTCTGCTAAATATCCTACTTCTTCTTTTTCAAGTAATATTTTTATCTCATCAGAGTCAATTTTTGCTCCTGCTGTTTCAAAATTGGTAGCTGGTACACAAGAAGGTGCTCCAAAATTATAGTGAAACGGTACTTTTTTCCCATTTTCTATCATGTACAAAACACCATCAACTCCTAAAACATTGGCGATCTCATGAGGATCAGAAACTGTCCCTATTGTGCCATGAGGTACAGCCAAA
>PBYL01000202.1 GCA_002729595.1 Thalassovita sp.
AAATCACCACTTGGAATTCCAACAAGGTTGCATTTAAGGCAAGCATCGATTTGAACAATGGTTTGTACAACGATTCGCTCAAACACGAATTTATACCGGCAGGAAATTCTGGGCTCACTATTAAATCATCCATCAATAAAAAGTTTAATAATTGGATGAGCAAAAAAAATTACGACCCAGAAAACGAAAATGTGAAATTCTGGACGGGTAATGAGTCTTTTATTATAAGTGAAATTATTTACGAGATAAAAGTACCCGAAAAATGTTTGCTGAGCATAAACTCTATAAATGCTGATATTGAAATAAGAGATTTAAAAAACACTATGGAGATTAAAACCATTAATGGGTTTGTTGATTTGAACTGGCAAGAAAGTGATGCAGCTAATTTTGAGATGAAAACAATTAATGGCGAGGTCTATTCTGATCTGGAAGAACTCAACCTGTTGAACAGAAAAGAACATCCAATGGTGGGCTATAATCTTAAAGCAAGTTTAAAATCTAACCCTTCAATTACAGTAAAACTTGAAACAATAAACGGCAATGTTTATCTGAGAAACGCGAAAGGTTTATAGGCGGTTTTTGTGGGGAAAATCATTAAATTTAGGAGATATTTTTTCGCAATATCGATCTTACATAAATCAAACCCCGATTAACGGAAAATAATCTCCTTACCTAAACCATATAAACTATGAGCAAAAGTTTCAGAACAGAAATTAGTCTTACTCCCCCCAAAAAGCAAATTTCGCTTAAAGACAAAATTCTAACAATCGGCTCCTGCTTTTCTGATAACATTGGAAATCTTCTTCACCGATATAAGTTCGACACATTGGTAAATCCATTTGGTGTCATTTTTAACCCGATATCTTCTCTCCATTTATTGCAGCATGCATACATGGGGCAGACACTTTCACACGAAAAAATTATACATAATCAAGGAATGTTTTATCACTACGATTTGCATTCTGAGATTACTTCGGCAGAGAAAGATTCGCTCAAAAGTTTAATAGATAAGAAGATTCAAGAAACAGGAGAATTTCTTCATAAAACAGATGTACTGGCGCTTACTTTCGGGACTGCTTTTGTGTATAGATTATTAGAAAATAAAGAGGTGGTTGCCAATTGCCATAAAATGCCGGCGAGGTATTTCCATAAAGAGTTGCTAACGCCTGAGCAAATTATTTTGGCATTTAATGAGCTTCACAAAAAGCTTTCGCCAGAAACAACTATAATTTTGACAATCAGCCCGATAAGACATATTAAAGATACGCTGCCTTTAAATTCGGTAAGCAAGTCTGTGTTGCGTTTGGCTTGCCACCATTTAAGTGAGTCTCATCCAAATGTATTTTACTTTCCGGCTTATGAGATGATGATGGACGATTTACGAGATTATCGCTTTTATGAGGCTGACATGTTGCATCCTAATGACACAGCGATTAATTACATTTGGGAGCATTTTTCTAACCTTTGTATTAATGATAAAGGCAATCGGTTTATGCATAAATGGGATAAAATATTAAAGGCGATCGAGCACCGACCTTTCCATCCGTACAGCGAAGAACATCGTCATTTTCTCATGAATACTTTAGATAAGCTTAAGACAATTAATGAGGCAGATGTAAGCAAAGAAATTACCATGCTCGAAGAGCGATTGCAGCTTTTTAGTGTTTGATGGAAATACAAAAAAAAAGAGGGAAAAAACTTCCCTCTTTTAATTAATATCTCAATTAAGTATCAAGCTATTATTCATTCTTCAAAGAATTAACCGGATTGGCAATGGCTGCTTTAAAGGCTAAGAAACTCACTGTAATAATAGCAGCGAATAAAACACCCACACCTGAAAGTCCATAAATCTGCCAGCCTAAGTCTATGCGATAAGCAAACTCATTGAGCCAACCTGAAATAAACCACCACGAAACTGGCAACATCAACACAAAGCTGATTAACACCAACTTAGCAAAATCGCTAGAAAGCATCACCATTATGTTTTCAACACTGGCTCCAAGTACTTTTCTAATGCCAATTTCCTTTCTTCTCTGAGAAGCGATGTAGGCAGTTAAGCCAAATAAGCCTAAACAAGCAATAAACACAGAAAGAGAAGCAAAGATGATTAATAAGGTTCCTAACTGGTCTTCTGCCTTGTATAAACTATCAAATTCCTGATCTAAGAACTGGTAATCGAATGGGAAATCGGGAGCAATCGTTTTAAACACTTTTTCTACAGCAGCCACTTTATCAGTAAGATTATCTGTATCGAGTTTAATTGCTGTGAGGTAATAATCTTGAGGTCCAATCCACAAAGCAACAGGATCAATTTCATCTTTTAGCGAAGTAAAATGGAAATCTTTTACCACACCAACAATCTCACCCATTGTTCTTCCCGGTTGCCTTACCTGAAACTGATGCCCAACTGGATTCTCAAAACCTAGTTTTTTAGCGGCTGTTTCAGTAATTAAATAGCCACCCATTGCATCTGTCTTAATATCTTCACTTAAGTTTCTACCAGCAATAATTTCGAGATCAAGCACATCTATATAATCTGGTTCAATTGTTACTGTTACCAAGCCTGCACTATTCTCAGAGTTATCTTCTCCAGGATAAAGATAGGTATAAGTAGCCCCCATTATACCCGGCATAGCATTCGCCTGACTCACACTTTGAACTCCTTCAATATTTAAAACTTGAGATTTAAATGCAGTATAGCTCTTTTCAATTGGTTCTGGATGATAGAAATACAAGACCTGTTCTTTGTTGAAACCCAGTTTTGAATTCTTCATAAAACTCATCTGAGAATACACTGTAACTGTAAAGATGATTAACAAAGAAGCGATAGCAAACTGAAAGATGATGAGCACTTTACGCAATGTACTTCCACCTGAGGTTTGTATTTTCCCTTTAAGCACTTGTATTGGTTGGTATGAAGAAAGATACAGTCCCGGATAACTGCCTGCTAACAATCCAGTTAAAAGTGAGATTCCGAGCATTACCCCCAAAATATCGAAATCTTTATCGAATGAAATTGTCAGGTTTCTGTCTATTAGCTCATTAAGATAAGGCAGGGCAAGCTGAATAATTACCATGCTCAGCACAAAAGCAAAAAGCGACATTAAAAGTGTTTCACTTAAAAACTGTTGCATCAATTGCTGCCTTCTCGCTCCTAAAGTTTTGCGTAAGCCTACCTCTTTTGCACGACGAACTGCAATGGCAGTAGATAAATTAGTAAAGTTGATACAAGCAATTAACAATACAAATAAAGCTACCAGAGCAAATGCATAAATAAAATCTAAGTCGCCTCCAGTTACATTATCACCCGAAACACCTTCGGTAAAATGAATCTCAGATAGATTTTGCAACCAAAAATGTGAGCCTGATTTCTCACCAGCTCTTCCTAATCTTTTATTTAAAAAATCATTAATTCCAGACTCAAGGGCTGCTACATTGGTTCCTGGCTCAACTTGATAATAAGTTCTGTAGTTCCAAGTGTCGTATTCTTCGTAAAACCCTTCTCTGTTTGCCCACTCAGGATACATGTTTTTTAAAGCTAATAAAGATGCCAAGTAGTCAAACTCCAGATGAGAGTTTTCAGGTGGATTACTCACTACGGCAGCCACTTTAAAGTTTACAGCATTCTCCCACTCTATGGTTTTACCAATCGGGTTTTCGTTAGGGAAATTGGTTTGAGCAACTCGTTCAGTAATCACAATAGAAGATGGATCTTTTAATGCTTCTGAAACATTACCAGCTACTGCGGGATAGGTAAACATTTCTAGAAAGCCACTATCTACTACCAGAAACTCCCCTCTGTACATATCACTATCATTGTATTGCCACAAAGAAGTATTAGACATGTACATCAACCTTGAGTAATTGGTAACTTCTCTAAATTGCTCAAATACATGAGGCCCAAAAGCAGAAGCAACATTGCTTTGCATGTATTCCGCACCATTACTAGTAGATACAGAAATTACCCTGTAAATATTTTCTTTATTTTTTTGAAATGAATCGAAACTCATCTCATAGCGAATAAACAATAAGATTAAAAAACAAGCAGCCATACCAATAGAAAGGCCAGCCAGATTGATAAAAGAAAAAATCTTTTGATTGATGATGTTACGGATAGCAACTTTGAGGTAATTCTTAAACATAGTATTAGAGGAGGTTTTGCTGATAATGAAGTTTTAAGTTAAAAGACAAAACCCGATAAAGAAAGGTTGCTTATACTAATGGTTAGAATCTGATTTAAATGATGGTTTTGGATTAATAATCTAGATTTAATTCTAAATCCTCTTCAATTTCGGCTTCTATTATATCTTCATCGATATTTGGCATCGGTGGGATTTCATATTCATACATTAAAAAAATATGCAATGGGAATTCATTTTTAAGAGAATCAATTTCAACTTCATTGTCTGTTAAAAAATTCATATAAGCCTCAGAAAATTTGCCCAAAATATTTTCAAGTTGAGTTAAAGGCTCGTCTTCTTCAAGATAAAATGTAAAAAAGGTTTTCTTGGGTGTGTCGCTTAATTTGGGATTGAAGCCTTCATTTAAATAATTTAAAGTAATTAAACTATCTAAATTTTCTCCTACAACTATTTCATCATTTATCATCCAATTACCTTGGTCATCTTTATGAAATGCCAAGTGAATGATTGGTTTGCAAAAATTCAAATCATATGTATTTATAGGAATTCCTGTTCTTGAATCTGTTTTGATTTTATTTGATTCGAAGTCAAATGGTATTCGTAAAAAGTTTCTATAAATATTATTTTCAGGAAGGTCTACAAAATCATAAAGTTCTACCATTGTAGATACAGAATGGACATCAATCAATAGCAGGCTATCTTTTGAAACATACCCAAAAACCTGTTCGTAATCCAATTCTTTTTTGCAAGAAAATAAGCTCAGTAAAATTGCTAGATAGATATATTTCATGTTAAGCCTTTTTGTTATAATGCGCAATTTTCGCTTGGTTACATCCTCTATTTTTAGGAATTCAAATTATTTTATAACATTTTTATCACGATTCGAATTTTTCGGAAGTGCAGTTGTTTCCAAATTAAAATAAAGAAATCTCCACTTAAACTACTTTCATGCACATTGTAATTATTGGCAACGGAATTTCCGGTATTACAGCAGCCAGACACATCAGAAAAAAAACTGATCACCGCATTACTGTTATTTCAGCTGAAACTGATTATTTCTTTTCGAGAACCGCCCTAATGTATGTCTATATGGGACATATGAAATTCGAGCACACACAACCTTACGAAAACTGGTTTTGGGAGAAAAACCGAATAGAACTGGTAAAAAACTATGTAAACGAAGTGAATGTGCAACAAAAGCAAATTCAGTTTAGCGATGGCAAACAAATGAATTACGACAAACTGATTATTGCAACTGGTTCTAAACCCAATAGGTTTGGCTGGCCTGGTCAAGATCTAAAAGGTGTGCAAGGCATGTACAGCTACCAAGATTTGCAAGGTATGGAAACTTACTCCAAAGATTTAAAACATGCTGTAATTGTTGGCGGTGGTTTAATTGGTGTTGAAATGGCTGAGATGTTTCATTCAAGACATATTCCGGTTACTTTTTTGGTAAGAGAAAAAAGCTTTTGGAGTGGCGTTTTACCCGCTGGAGAATCTGCCATTGTTAATAGAGAGATTCAATCAAATGGCATAGATTTACGCTTGAATGAGGAACTGCAAGAGATTTTACCAGATGCAAACGGAAGAGTAAGAGCCATTAAAACCAAAAGTGGAGAAGAAATCGCCTGTCAGTTTGTTGGACTCACCGCAGGAGTAAAACCTAATATCGATTTCTTGAAGAATACAGAAATTGAAACAAACAGAGGCGTTTTAGTAAATCACTTTTTAGAAACCTCTGCACAAGATGTATATGCTATTGGTGATTGTGCTGAGTTTACCGAAGCCTTACCGGGGAGAAAACCTGTGGAACAAGTTTGGTACACTGGCAGAATGCATGGTGAAACACTAGCGGAAACTATCTGCGGAAAAAGAATGGCTTATACTCCCGGTCCTTGGTTTAACTCTGCGAAGTTCTTCGACATTGAATACCAGACCTATGGCACTGTACTTTCGCAGAACCCAGAAGGGCAAACCTCTTTGTATTGGGAACATCAAGATGGAAGAAAGTGCATACACATTGTCTACGATAAGAGCAATGATGTGGTAAAAGGCATTAATCTGTTCGGCATTAGACACAGACATGAGGTTTGGGACAAATGGTTGAAGGAGAATAAAACACTCTCTTATGTACTTGAAAATTTAGATGAGGCTAATTTCGATCCTGAAATGTTTGATACTTACGAAAAGGATGTGGTGAATTTGTACAATCAACAAAACCCAAATAAACCAGTAAAAAGCAAAAGAAAGAAACGATTTTTAGAAAGGCTGGGATTTTAATTTCAGCCTTTTGCTTTGAAATTGCCCACAAAGCTTTTTACTTTATCCATACTTTTACAAAAGCATCGAGATAAAAATGACAATACATATCATTAACGGACCGAACTTAAACCTACTGGGAAAAAGAGAACCACATATCTACGGAAGCCAAACTTTTGAAGATTACTTTAAACTCATGGTGGAAAAATTCAGTGATGTGGATTTGCAATATTTCCAGTCCAACTCTGAGGGCGGATTATTGGATTATATCCATCAGATAGGTTTTTCGAGTACGGGTATTGTCTTGAATGCGGGAGCTTATACACATACTTCTGTTGCTTTGGCAGATGCGATTGCCGGCATTACTTCTCCAGTTATTGAGGTACATATTTCTAATGTGCATAAAAGAGAGGCTTTTCGCCACCACAGCTACATAAGCCCACAAGCTGCCGGAATTATTATCGGAATGGGTCTAAACGGCTACGACTTGGCAGTTCAACATATTATTGAGCAAAACAAGCGACCAGAGAAAGTGGTTTGATTAAAATCAAAAAAGGAAAGCCAACTCTAGTCAACTTTCCTTTTCAATATGAATTTATATTTTAAAATCAATTCTCTAATTCTGCGGCTTTGTCTAACAATTCCACCGCATTTTGGAATATATCATCTTCAGAATTATAGATAGGATAAAAACCTTCTTCGCGCCACATTCTACGGGCTATCCAAGATTTAATGCCTCTCTCTATCTGTGTTTTAGATTTTAAAAACTGCTCTTCATTGTATTTAACTCCTCCGGCTGTAGCAAATCTTTTAAAATCGTTCAAGATTGGTTGGTTAATGTACATCTCCTTTTTAAAGTTTTCTAGTCCCATTTTTTCCAACTCGGCCTTGTGATCACTCACATAATCGTAAGCATATTCTACGATTAAGTTGTTCGCGAAAATATCAGATAGATATTTGGTGTAATAAGTGGTATCTAGCGGCACAAAATAGTCTGGCATAATTCCACCACCACCATACACTGTTCTACCAGAAGTAGTTTCGTATTTCATGCTATTATCAAAATGGATACTATCTGCCGAGAAGAACTCACCTTTCTCGTATCTATGTGTAATGTCTACATCATAGTCTACACCATCTTCATAAGGTTTTTGTATCGATCTACCACTTGGCGTATAATATCTAGAAATGGTTAATCGCAACTCAGACTTATCTTCTAATTCGATCGGTCTTTGCACTAGACCCTTACCAAAAGACCTTCTACCCACAATTAATCCTCTGTCATTATCTTGTATCGCACCTGATAGGATTTCCGAAGCTGAAGCACTGTTCTCATCAATTAAAACGATAAGTGGTCCATTTTCAAATTGCCCTTTAGAGGTGGCATATAATTTCTCATCGTATTGGTCAACTTTACCATCAGTATAAACCACCAATTTGCCATCTTTTAGAAACTCATCTGCAATTTTAGTGGCAATGTGCATATAACCACCACCATTACCTCTCAAGTCTACAATTAGCCTTTTCATGCCTTTGTTCAACAATTTAGAAAGGCTAGACTCAAACTCATCGTAGGTTTTGGCTCCAAAGGTATTTATTTTGATGTAACCTGTTTGCTCATCAATCATGTAGCTAACTTCGATTGAGTATTCTGGTATTTCATCTCTTTTTACAGTGAAATACTTCAACTCATCTTCGTTTCTTCTTTTTACACCAATATTAACTTTAGTGCCTTTTTTACCTCTTAATAGGTCAATCACTCTTCTCCTACTCACATTTACACCAGCAATCATATTGGTATCTACCTTTACAATTTTATCACCAGCACGAATACCTACTTGCTCAGAAGGCCCACCAGCTACGGTAGATACTACATAAACTGTATCTTTAAAAACATTAAACTCAATGCCTACACCTTCAAAATTACCCTGTAAGTGAGAGTTTGAATATTCGAAGTCTTCTGCTGGAATGTATGTAGTGTGGGGGTCTAATTTTTCGAGCATTTGCTGAATGGCAAATTCAGTAAGCTCATCAGTATTTACAGTATCTACATAATACCTCTCAATGTAACTGATGATATCTCTGAATTTCTTAGCATTTTTAGATATGCCTCTGGTGTTGTTTATTCCGGGTCCTCCATTTTGGAATACATTCGCTCCAATAAATATTCCGGCAACTATAGCGAGCGACAACAATAATGGAAGCTTTATTTGAAAATTAGAATTCTTAATATTGTTTTCTGACATATACTACGTTTTTGCAAGGTGTTTACTCCCTGTTAACAGATTGTTAAACCTAAAATAGATTGTAAAGTTTAAAAACAGGCTTTATTCTTTAACTACTTCATCGTTTTTTAAAAATACAAAACCTTGTTCATCTTTTCTTTCTTCAAAGTCTACATGCATATCTAGTAAATACATAATATGCCTTTTATCTATAAGTACTTCTACTTTTCCAAATATAAATTTTTTATCGTGTTCTGTGGGTGAATCAAAACCAAGAAAAAATCCGGCTGCACCACAACCACCACCTTTCATTCCGATTCTGAGGAAATAACCCTCCGGAATCTTCTTTTGAGAAATAATTCCTTCTATTTCTGCAAGTGCCCTTTCTGTTATTATTACAGGATTTATTTCCATTTTTTTTTAAATTTTTTTGCAAAAAAATTTATTAAAACCTTATTGCGAATTAGTTTGCGAACTGAGGCTATTCTTATGCAATTTTAAATAAATAAAACCTCTGTTAAAAATTCCTATTTACTACGATTTATTTATTCGAATAATTCATATTTGCAGCCTAAAAAAATTTTTCATCAAAGATCATTTTATGAGATTTCGTTTCACCGATTATTTTAAATAGCGTAACAAAGATTAAATGAAAAAGTATCAATCACTAATTGAACAAACATTCGAATTCCCGACCAATGAGTTCAATGTTCACCAAAATAATTTGTTTTTTCACGACATAGACCTCGTGAAAATTATTGAGGAGTACGGAACACCACTTAAAATCACCTACCTCCCAAAAATTACCCAAAACATTCAGTTTGCTAGGGAAATTTTCAAAAAGGCTTTC
>PBYL01000203.1 GCA_002729595.1 Thalassovita sp.
ATTCTGAAAATTCATCTTGAATTCAAATTATCAAGAATCGGTTGAATACTCAGTTGAATACTCGGTTGAAAACTATGTAGCTAATAGTTTAGCTTCTTCCGGATTTCCGTATAAAACTTTACCGTTGTAAACTATGCAAGAACCACTAACAATCTCATTATTGAAATCTGGAGTAAATTCTTTTTCTTTGATAAGAATGCTCACATAATTGTATATATTCTTACTATACAATTGGCTTGCATGCATGGGCATTTCGGCAGATAACTCAGAGTCGCCAAAGATGGTAACATCTCCGTGTTTGATAGTATTTTGGTCAACTGTAAGCTCACAGTTACCACCTGTAGAAGATGCTAAATCTATAATTACACTTCCCGGACGCATTAGCTCCACCATCTCTTTGGTGATCAATTTTGGAGCAGGTTTGCCTCTTAATTGAGCCGTTGTAATTACCACATCAGATTTAATGATGTGTTCTTTAATGAGCGCTTTCTGCTTAATCTTGTACTCTTCTGTTTGTTCAACAGCATATCCACCAGCAGCTTTGTCGTCGTTAGCACCTTCAACTTCTACGAATTTAGCACCAAGACTCATTACTTCTTCTTTTGCGGCTAAGCGTGTATCGAATGCTTCTACAACTGCTCCAAGTCTTTTAGCAGTGGCAATGGCTTGTAAACCAGCTACACCGGCACCAAGTATTAAAACTTTAGAAGGAGGGATGCTACCCGCAGCGGTTGTAAGCATAGGAAAATACCTAGGTAACAACTCTGCAGCTTTTAATACAGCTCTGTAACCAGCTACCGAAGCCATAGACGAAAGCACGTCCATTGCTTGTGCCAGTGTGGTTCTAGGAATCATATCCATACTAAAAGCCTGAATGTTTAACTCAGCCAGTTTTTCAATAGGATAAACCGAATTAAATGGTTGAAAGGATGATATTAAAACTTTTCCACTAAATTCAGTGAGATCACTCGGAGGATTGATACTTATTAGTACATCTGACTCTTTAATTAAATCAGATTTTGTAAGTATTTTCCCTCCAGCTTCGGCATAAGACATGTCATCAAAAAAAGCTTTTGCGCCAGCTTCTTTCTCGACTAAAATGTCTACACCATCTTTAACAAATTTGGAAACAATATCGGGTATAAGGGCTACCCTGGAATCGTGTTCTTCCCGCAGTACACCTATCTTCATTGTAAATGAAATTTATTGGTTTAGTAATGATTTCCTTTTTTGAAAATTTCCACAAATAATGTAATAATTAATGTTATTTTCAAAAATATGCAGATATTACATCATTATTTCAATGATAAATATCATTTTTTTAACATAAATATAATTTGTATAAAGATACGAATTTTTGCTTTTTTTCAATAATTACAGTTATTTGGCTAACAAAATTTAAACATTTTAAAATATTCATTCATCAATTATAATAATCACAATTTATGCGTAGACCCTTACATTACCTAATAAATAGGGTAAGTTTAATGTTATTTAATCTGATTTTTTTAAGTGTATATACATCAATTGCACAAGCACAGAAATCATCCGAATTAAGTATAGATAAAATAATGGATGGCCAGGATTTTACCGGCTACTGGCCCGAGAATTTTTTTTGGTCTCAAGACAGCAAAACCATATTTTTTGAATGGAATAAAGAAGGCAATGCTTATGATACTTGGTACAAAGCTGATATAGCCACGAGAGAAGTAAGCGAGGCTTCTAAAACTGATCTCGAAACGCAAGATATGGGGAGAGCCGAGTACAATCAAGACAAAACGCTAAAGGTATTTGGTAAAAATGGGGATATCTTTTTTAGTGACCTTACTAAAAAAACTTTAACTCAAATCACCCAAACGATAGATTACGAATCTAATCCTTCATTTTCTTCAGATAATCAATTTATTATTTACCAATCTGGTGGAAATATTTACACTTGGGAAATAAAAACTGGAATCACCAAGCAATGGTCTGATTTTAAAAATGGCAAAGAGCCAAAAGACGATAGAAAAGGAAGTGAGCAAGAAGAATGGTTAAAACAAGATCAAATACAATTATTTGAAGTAGTTAGAGATAGAGAGGAAAATAGTACAGCAAGAGATGAGTACAGAAAATCGTTTCAACCTAATCGCCCAAAAACTATTTACAGTGATGGTAATAACTTCAGAAACATCAGTATAAGTCCAGATTTGGCTTACATCACTTATTCTATCTCAGAAAGAAAAGGTGGTACACAAAATACAGAAGCAATGGAATTTGTGAATGAGTCTGGTTATTCCAAAAGCTTAAGAGCGCGCGAAAAAGTAGGTGGTGAAGAGTCTTCAGAAACATTCTATGTGTATCACATAAAAAAAGATACAATTTTTACAATTGATACCAAAGAAATCGAGGGCATCTACGATAAACCTGAATTTTTAAAAGATTATGCTAAAGAAGGAGAAGAGTATAAGGACACTTATGATTCTCCAAGAAAAGTGAGCTTCCATGGTCCAGTATTTTCTGCAGATGGTAAAGCTATTGTTGTGGTAAGGTCTGCTGATAATAAAGATAGATGGATCATGCTACTCGATGCTGAAACCGGCAAACTAAAATTACTAGACAGGCAAAGAGACGAAGCATGGATAGGTGGTCCGGGAATTTCTGGATGGAATTATTCTACTGGAAATATGGGCTGGTTCCCAGATAACAAAACAGTTTGGTATCAGTCAGAAAAAACAGGATATTCTCATTTGTATACTGTAAACACTAACACAGGAGACAAAAAACAACTTACAAGTGGAAAATACGAAGTACTAGATGCCGAACTTTCTGCAGATGGTAAAGAGTTTTATCTTACAACCAACGAAGTACATCCGGGCGAAAATCACTTCTATAAAATGTCTGCAAATGGCAAGAAAACGGAGAAAATAACAGACATTACTGGAAGCCACCAAGTAAAAATTTCGCCAGATGGAAAACAACTTGCTGTTAAGTTTTCATCTAGCAATAAACCTTGGGAAATATACTACATGCCATTTGAGAAAAGTGCTCAAATGAAACAATTAACCAACTCTACAAGTGAAGCGTTTAATGCATATTCTTGGCGAGTTCCAGAAATTGTAACTTTTAAAGCAGATGATGGAGCAGAGGTTTATGCAAGGTTATATAAGCCAAAAAATGCGAAATCTGATCAAAAAGCCATAATATTTGTGCATGGAGCAGGTTATTTACAAAACGTGCACAAATGGTGGAGTAGTTATTTCAGAGAATACATGTTTCATAACTTTTTAGTAGATAATGGTTACGTTGTTTTGGACATAGATTACAGAGGTAGTGCTGGCTATGGTAGAGACTGGCGTACAGGTATTTACAGACATATGGGTGGTAAAGACCTATCTGACCAAGTTGATGGAGCAAAATTTTTAGTAGAACAACATGGCGTAAGTAAAGATAAAATCGGTATTTATGGTGGTTCTTATGGTGGTTTTATCACTTTGATGGCATTATTTAAGAATCCTGGAGTGTTTAAAGCGGGTGCCGCATTGAGGTCTGTTACAGACTGGGCGCATTACAATCATCCATATACGGCTAACATCCTAAATACTCCGGTACAAGATAGTATCGCTTACAAACAAAGTTCACCAATCTATTTTGCCGAAAATTTAGAAGATAATTTATTGATGTTACATGGCATGATAGATCTAAATGTGCACTTTCAAGATATTGTCAGGCTTTCTCAGCGATTGATAGAGTTAGAAAAGGAGAATTGGGAATTAGCAGTTTTCCCAGTTGAAGGACATGGATTTAGGGAAGCATCTAGCTGGAAAGATGAATACAAAAGAATTTTTAAACTTTTTGAAGAAACATTGCAATAAATTCTGTATTCATGCGACAAACTTTATAAATTGTAACCTATTCAATCAATTTTAAATTAAATAGAGAATCATTTCGTCTAACATTTTTTAATTCTATGGATCATTTCGAAAAAGTAAAAAACTTTCTTACAGAGCTTGAATGTGAGATTGTAAGCGAGGACCCGGAAGAACAACTGGTAGTAGTTAACAAAGAAGAGGAAGGTATCTTAAACATGGTGATTGATTGTGAAGATCCTATCTTAATTATTGAACAGTTCTTGTTTGATGTAAAAACCGACAACACAGAGACATTTAAAAGTTTACTTCAAAAAAACAGAGAAATTGTACACGGTGCATTTACATTAGATGAAACAGGTACTAGAGTAATTTTTAGAGATACTCTCCAATTAGAAAACCTTGATCTTAATGAACTTGAAGGCTCTTTAAACTCATTAAGCTTATTAATTTCAGAGTATTATGAAGAATTGCTAACTTTTGCTAAGGCTTAATAATTACTATAGTCGATTTAATAATAATAAATAAAAACCATGTCAATATTTAAAAGAATTTTTGGAATAGCATCTGCGGAAACACATGCCGCAATAGATAAACTCGAAGATCCTGTAAAAATGACCGAGCAGGGTATAAGAGACTTAAAAGTAGATTTAGATAAAAGTTTAAGAGCACTTGCTGAGGTTAAAGCTGTAGCTATCAGAACTAGAAAAGAGCTAGAAGGTGCTAAAACAACTGCAAAAGATTACGAAGGTAAGGCTGTGCTTTTACTAAAAAAAGCAGAGACTGGCCAAATTGATGTTTCAGAAGCAGATAGACTTGCTACTGAAGCGCTAAGCAGAAAAGATCAGGCTTTACAACAAGCATCTGTAAACCAAAAATCTTTAGCTACACAAGAAGCTAACGTGGCTAAAATGGAACAAAACGTACAGAGACTTAAGAGCCAAATCGGTCAGTGGGAGAATGAGCTTAAAACACTTAAAGCAAGAGCAAAAGTGAGTGCTGCTTCTCAAAAACTTAACAAGCAATTGGCTAATATAGATTCGTCTAGCACTGTTGGCATGCTAGAGAGAATGAAAGAAAAAGTTGATCAGCAAGAAGCTTTGGCAGAGTCTTACGGTGAAATGGCAGACATGTCTAAAAGTGTAGACGATGAAATCGACAAAGCTTTATTAGGTACAGGTTCTTCATCTTCAGCTGGTGGATCAGATGCTTTGGCAGCTTTAAAAGCTAAGCTTGCATCAGGCAAAGACTCTGCTGCTGAATAGATATAAATAATTTTTAAATATCAATTATATCCCTGGCTTTGCAAAAGGTCAGGGATATTGTTTTAAAGACATATAATGCCATGAATCAACAGAGATTAAAGCAGTTATTTGATTTTTTAAAAGACGATCCTAACGATCCCTTTTTGCTCTATGCCATCGCCACTGAATATGGAGAAGAGAATGCAACTGAAGCACTAAAGTATTACGATAAATTGCTTACTGAGCATCCATCTTATTTTGCTACTTATTATCATGCTGCGGCTTTATTGGCAGAGATAGAAGAAATTGAAAGAGCTAGAGAAGTTTATTTAAAGGGAATAGAAGTTTGCAAAGAAGCCGGTGAAGCTAAAGCTTTACAAGAAATACAAAATGCTTATCAAAATTTTTTATTCGAATATGATGAATAATTGTCAATAAATGCGGTCTTAAAATAATACTATTTGTAAATTTTTCATTTAAGAATTATCAAATCTTAAAAAATCAATTATTAATTTCTAAAACGATTTTGTATTTTTTGAAGGAATTACATAGATTTAAGGACGTATAGTACGATTTATGTTAATTTTTTTAACTTTTAACGGTTTTATCTTTCTGAAAAAAGCTTTCTGAAATCATGGAAGATTACAATAAAATTATAGAATCATTAAATACTCGCTTTAATGGCACAAGGTATGTTGATGTCATACAATCTGTTAAAATTTCAAATTTCTATGAATTTCAGAACTCTCTGATATTACTCAGAAATGGCAAAGGTTTTTACGGGCCAGAGCAAGAAGAACTTTCTGTTGGAGATATTTTATTTCTTCCCGGTAGCAAAGGAACCGATTTAAAGTTAGGTCTCTCTGATGGTATCTCTCTTAATAACGAAGAGTTTTTTAACAAGAGAGAGCAGTTTTTAAGAGCTAGATCGCTTCATCAAATTAATAAAAGTGATGAGCCTGTTGCGACTTTATTAACAGTTTCTTTTGATGTAAAAGCATTCGACTCGGTAAACTTCTTTAATTCTTTGGATATTCCTCCATTTGTAATAAAAGGGGCTTCTGCGCTAAGTACACTCATGTCTAAGATCAATAACGAGGCTCAGCATGAGTATCCTGGGAAAACCAGAATCATCAATTTATACACAGATGAGTTGGTTATTGAGGTTTTCAGATACATTTTGAACAACAATCTATTTGTAGAAAAATTAGCAACCAACAGTAATTACTTTAAAGACCCAAGGCTTATAGACATATTTAATTACATAAAAGAAAATCTTGCAGGTGATTTATCAAATAAAGTATTAGCAAATGTTGCAAACGTGTCAGAAGATTACGTGGGACAGTATTTTAAAATGCTTACAGGTATTAATCCACAAGACTATATTGAATACCAAAGAATGGAAAAAGCGGTTTCTTTATTGAGAACTTCTAAAAGAAGTATCAGAACCATTGGCAGTGATGTAGGATACAAAGACACCGCTTATTTCTGTAGAAGATTTAAAATGATGTTTGGTATTCCTGCAGGAAAAATGAGACGAAGAGAGTCATTAATGGACGTATAGATCGAAATTAGCTTATTTTTATATACTGGCAATGTTCAAATTTGAGCATTGCCTTTTTTTATTCTTAGCAGGATTCAAATATTTTCTTAGATATGTTATACTTACTTGATAATAAATGTTAATTTTGTCAATATTGAAGTTTACATATATACGCATTGATGTATTGAGAAATATAGATTTTGCCTATGCTTTAAAACTACGAATCGTCATACTTTCTAAAATTTAAACCTTAAAATATTAGCCATGAAACGGTATCTGTTTTTTACATTGTTTCTTTGCTTTTTATTTTTGATTAACTGGATTTCAAAAGCAAAATCAACTACTAACATTACTAAAGAATTACCTGTAAAAAGTGTTAATACAGACAAACAACTTCCAACCTTCTCTGACACTGAGCTAAACTAATTTCCATTCTACATTAATTTTACAGGCAAATAAGTATTGAACTTATAGGAGCGCATTCACTATCACTATTTAACAGATTTATTAAATTATACTTGCTATAATAAAAGCAATGTAGGTTCCAACTCCATTGCCTAGGGCTCCAACTAGAATCCCAGGCAATAAGAGATCATTTCTATTTAAACTTTTGGCCAATGCTAAAGCAGTTGAAGAACCTCCTATGTTTGCTTGTGAGGCTATAGATATTAATTCCCAATCAATTTTAGTAATGGCACCTATACCAAATAGTACTATTGCGTGTACAATTACTAGAATACAGGCGAATATCATCAAGTTTATAGCAATAACACCAATTGAGGCAAGTGCAGATAATTCACAATACGCTCCGATAACTATTAAGAAGAGATACACACTGTATAAACCTAAGAATCTACTGCCTTTAATTTGATGAATGGCTTTAATCTGTGCAAGAATTAAAGCTATGGTTGTCACTATAATAATGGAAGGCATTTCAATTCCAAGATTGCTAAAACCAAGTGTGATTAAATCTGATACGAATAGTGTTGCTGCCCCTAAGAATAGTAGTATGCCTATGCTTTTAGTATTGATAGCCACAGTATCATCGCTTTGAGCAACATCTACAGATTTATCTAAAGGCATAGCCTGTATCTGCGTTTTTCTTTTAAAGAGTTTATTAAAAAACTTTGGAAGAGCTATACATGCTATCATCCATACGGTAGTAATAATGTTATCTACTGCCACAGCTCCAGCATATATATTGCCTTTTTCCAACATATTATAATGAATGGCTAGTGCATTAAAATTAACACTACCACCAATGTAAGTACCGGTAAACATACCTGCTACAGCTTGATATGAATCTCCAAAGGCTTCTTTTCCATCGATAAAATATATACCTAAAAGCGCACCACAAGCAGTGCCAAAAGCTCCTAGAAAAAACATAGTAAGCATTGGTAAACCTGCATTCTTTAAGCTTTTTAAATTAACCTCTAAGAGTAAATAAAAAACAGAAAGAGGA
>PBYL01000204.1 GCA_002729595.1 Thalassovita sp.
TATATTGATATCTATCTTCTTGAGAGTTTCTGTAGTGATCCCAAGAGTTACCCCAACGTGGCTTGTAAGAAGAAAGGAATTTACTTCTTGCATAAGAGATGTTACCACCAATGCTATATTTTAATCCGTTTACTGATGAAGTGTAGCGTAAAGTACCTTCGTAACCGAATTGAGCATCGCTATTTAAGTTTTCGTCTGGTAAGCTATAACCTAACTCAGCAGGTAGTACTACGTCGTATTTTCTTCCTCTTAAACCTTCGCGAGTTCTTTTAAAGTAATCTACTGTACCTGTAATTTTGTCGTCGAATAAAGAGAAATCGAAACCGATGTCTAGGATTGTACTAGTAAACCAAGAGATGTTATCTATAGGTTTTCCTCTGTTTGCTGAACCTGGAATTACGTTGCCATCAAGTATTACTTTAGATACTGCATAGTTATAACCTGGAATATAATCGAATGAACCAATACCAACATTATCATCACCAAGTTCACCATAAGATGCTCTTAGTTTTAAGTTAGAAACCCAGTTTACATCGAAGAAATCTTCTCTAGAGATTCTCCATCCACCAGATACTGAAGGGAAGAAACCCCAACGTTTGTCTGGAGCAAATTTCCAAGAACCATCATATCTACCAGAAACCTCGAAGTAGTATTTGCTATCAAAATCGTAATTGATTCTACCGATGTAACCTAATCTTGCTTCTTCGTAATCTGAATCATCATAAGTATCCATATCTGCAAATTGGATAAGATCCAGATAGTTGGTTTGAGGAACTGAGTGTAAGAAGTTTCTTTGAGTTCTTCTTTGGATACTCTCTGCTACTGCTACAGCACCAATGGTATGCTTGCCAAAAGTGTTGTTGTATGCTAATTGAAACTGCGTTACATGCTCGTTGATTTTCTCCTGAGTTCTATCTCTATAAGGATTGTCGTTACCACCAGTTCTGTTGTAAGAATCTGTATTCTGATCGTAAGTAAATACATCGTAAGTATATTCGAATGTATTGGTTAACTGATCTGCGAAGTAGTAAGAATACATACCTTTAGCAGTAAGACCTTCCATAATTTCGTACTCACCAGTAAAGTTGGTTTGTAACACTCTCCAGTCTGATCTCCACCAACCTGTAACCTCTTTGTTTAATAGAGCCCAGTTAGTTTCGATGTTACTAATATGGTTTGGATATTCAGGATTGTCGTTTGCATATGGGCGCTCAGTAGGTCTGTTTCTGAAAAGAGCGAATCTTGGTTGCCAGTAATCGTCGTAACCTGGTACACCTGGATTATCTCTTGTCTCAATCCTACCGTTAATCTGAGTTCCTACTTTTAACTTTTTAGCAATTTTTGTGTCTACGTTAGCCTGTAGGTTAGTTCTGTTAAATGTAAAATCGTCGAACACTGCGTCTTGATCAAACCTTGAAACTGATAGGTAGTAGTTTGTATTTTCAGAACCACCACTTGCGTTTATGTTGATAGAAGACTGAGGAGCATTTTTACCTACTATAAAGTCATACCAGTCAAAAGATTGGTAACCAGGTTCTGTTCCAGCTTTCCACTTTTCCAGTTCTTCTGAAGTGATTGGCGTGTTACCTCCTAAATTCATTTCTGCTTCTGCTTTAGCAGCCATCCAGCTATAAGCATCTACACCTTTTGGAAATCTAGACCAGTTTTGTACACCATAGTAAGTGTTTACATTTACAGTACTTTTTTGATTAGTACTACCTTTTTTAGTTGTTACTACTACTACCCCATTTGCTGCTCTTACACCGTAAATAGCTGCAGATGCATCTTTCAGAATAGTAATACTTTCAATGTCTTGAGGAGCTATGTTGTTAAATTGACCTTCATCTTTTTGGATACCATCGATTACGAATAATGGTGTACCCATATTTCTAATTTGTAACCAAGCACCTTGACCTGGTCTACCATCTGGCTGTCTAAAAGACACACCTGCCATTTTACCGGCAAGCATACCACTGGTAGTTGCTGAGTGTACTCTCTCTAAATCTTTACTCTGCACATTGCTAATCGCACCAGTTAAAGATTCTTTCTTTTGAGTACCATAACCGACTACTATTATTTCTTCTAGAGATTGAATGTCTGCCGACATGCTAACAGTAATATCGCTTTGGTTAGCTACTGCAATCTCTTGAGACTGAAAACCAATTGAACTGAAAACCAAAACAGCATCATCACCCGGAATCTCTAATCTATATTTACCATCTACATCTGTGATTGTACCATTGTTGGTGCCTTTTATCAAAATGTTTACACCTGGTAAACCTAAACCGTCTTCTTCACTTGTAACGGTTCCGGTAACAACTCTTGGCTGAACAATTTCTACTATACCCGTATTGTTGTATAAGTCGCCTGGCAAAATATTAACAGATATACTGTTATTAACCTGCTTAAATTTTAATCGGCATTCTCTTGAGATTTCCAACAATACCTCTTTTACAACTCTCTTTCCAGAGGTTAAAGAAATATTCTTGGTTCTAGGAATATATCTCTTAGAATATGCAAACTCAAAATCGGTCTGGCTCTCGATAGTTTTAAAAACTTCGTTGACCGAATTGTATGAATCGTTTACAGTTACGTAAACATCTCTCACGCTTTTTCTTTGTGCCGCACTATCTTCTGCTAACAAAAATGTATAAAAGCATGTTTGCATTAAAATGCCATATAGAGTGTATTTTGAAAGCATTTTAAGTAATCGTAAATAGTTTAATTTCAAATTCATATTTTTGTGTAGTTACTTAATTAAACAAAATTATAGTCCTTGCTAACCATGGTTGATTTGTTTGGCGACATCTGACGTATGGTTATAAGGATTTGAAGTTTTGTGGCAGTATCGTGTGTTGGTACTGCCTTTTTTTAGCTCGTATTGTTCATATCATATTCATTTTACTTTTTATTTTCCGACAATAAGTACATTGTTACCATTAATTTCATATTCAAAATTCATTGCATAACCAATACTCGCAAGAACATTGGTAAGCAGTTCATTTCTGTATATTCCTTTAAATGATCTAGCGATTTTTCCTTTGTTGTTAATTTGAATGTCTACCCCATACCAGTTCTCCAACTTCTCTTTTATTTCATCAATGTCTTCGTCTTTAAAGGTGATCATTCCATCTTTCCAACCGAGGTCGTAAGCGCTGTCTAGTTTTTCTTTTTCGAGCTGATTGTTTCTAAGTACTACTTTTAATCCTGGTTCCAAGTAAACAGGTTCTTCATCTGTTTTAGTGGTGTTTTCAACTTTCACTTTTCCAGAAACCAGTGCAATTTTGGTATTTCCTTCTTTATATGCATTTACAGAAAACTTGGTACCCAACACTGTGGTGAGCAATTTGTCAGATTTTACTGTAAATGGTCTGTTTTCATCATGAGCAATTTCAAAATAAGCCTCTCCTTTTAATTCTACTTCTCTCCTATCTGCAGCAAAAGAAGATGGGTAAGTAATGCTACTTCCTGCATTTAATTTAATAATAGAGCCATCGCCTAAGTTAAGAGTAAGCTTGCTTCCTTTTTTTGCTTGCTTCTCTACATACACTATTTTCTGTTCAGGCTTTTTTACCTCCTGCTCCTTTTTTGTTAATTGCTCCTTTATCGGAAAATAGGCAACTACTGCCACTGCCAATACAGCAGCTATTTTCACAATTGAATTAAAATTGATAAATCTTCTCTTAGGCTTAGTTAGGCTATCTACTTTATCCCAAGAACTATTTACTAAATTTTCTTTTGGTTTAAACTCTTCAAAACGCATTGCTCTAAACAGTTCACGATTTTCCTTTGCAGAATTAGCCAAATCTGGATTATCCTTCATCCACTGTTGCCAGTAGTTATTAACCTCCTCATCATTGGAGTTAACCCACTTCCTAAAAAGGTCATTATTTAGAAAATCCTCTTTGCTATTCATAAAAATTTTAATATTTATAGATGGTTTTATATTAAGGAGTCAAAAAGGTTTCGTTTTTCCCATACTTTTTTAGAAAAAAGTTAAAAATTTTCTAAAAAAACTTTAGAAAAGGCTTATAGCACTCCAAATAAGGCTTTTTTATTGCTAAAATAAATTTATTTTTTTTGATATACAGTGTAATTGAAAGCTGATTCTGCCCTTAAGTTGTTGAGATTTGTAATAACTCTTGACTATAGATGTTGGAATAGTCCAAATCCGAGGTATACAAACAGGAGTGATTTTCTAAGCGTAGAGATTGAATTGTGTATTTGGTTGTAAGCAGTCTTAATTTTGATGTTTAAAACATCTGCCGCCTCTATATAGCTCATATCATTATAAAATATTAAAAAGATAAGCTCACGCTGCCGAGGGCTTAGTTCTTCTATGCAAGCGGCTAACTTTTTTTCTAATTCAGTTTTATTTTCTGTATCAATCCCAAGTGATGCTGGATCGTATGAAATTTCGAACTCTTCGCGCCAATATTTTTCAGCCTTGTCTTTTTCTTTTACCTCTTTTGCTAGCTGCTTGGTAAGTTTATTTCTAAGGCATTTAAACAGATATGGTTTTAGTTGTTTAATGTTAAGTCGCTCTCTGGAATTCCAAATATCTATAAAAATGTCTTGGATAAAATCATCAACTATTGAAGCATCTAATCTAAACTGGCAACCATAGTTATATAGCAAAGGATGGTAAAGCTTATATACTTTTTCAAATGCTTTACGGTCTCCATTAAGGAAATTTTTAACCAGTAAATCAATATTCCCAGTGCTATTTATATCCATGAATGTTTACTAAATTAACCTTCCGTTTAGCAATCCTTAAAGGAGAAATTTAAAGAGAATTATTACAATTTTGATAATTAAAAAGCTTTTTTTGAAGTAAAGGGAACAATCTTTAGAGAATTCTACAAGTTTATTATCCAAAATTTTTAAAAGAGACAGATAATGTCTGTTAAAACAACTAAATCGTTTTATTCAAATTTCGATACTCTTAAATCATCTTAATTTTTTATCTGCAATTAGTTTAATACAAAAACTAAGTCTCTTTTTTTAACTGAATTTAAAGCGGTTGTATAGCTACATATTTGCTAATACTTTTCTTACTTTTTCTGCATCAAGTGGCTTTTCTACATAGCCAATAATATTGTTGTATTCTGATGCTTTTTCTTTATCTGTAGGTCTAATTGATGAGGTTAATATAATAATTTTTGTACGATTAGCACAGTAGCCATTTTTTTGATATGCTTCTAAAAACTCGAAACCATCCATTACGGGCATACTTAAATCTAAAAATATTAAATCTGGGCACTCGGTTTCTAAATATGAACAAGCTTGTAAACCATTTTCTACCGCACTGATATTTTTAATACCTACACTTTTTAAAACATTACTAGATATAAAGCTAGCAATCTCGTCATCTTCAACGAGAAGCACATTACTTGTTAAATACGCTTGTTCGGTCATATCTTTAAGATTATAAAAAAATTCTAAATTCAGTTCCTAAATCAATTTTACTACTAACTTCGATATGCCCACCTTGGGAGTTTACAATTGTTTTTACAAGGTAAAGTCCAACTCCTAAACCTTCTGTATGTGTATGCATTTTTTTAAATAAGCCAAATATTTTATTCTTCCCTATCTCCTCATTAAAACCTATGCCATTGTCTTTAACAAATAACATGGGTTTTCCATTGCAAATACTTGTAGAAATATAAACTTCTGCTTCCACTTGAGGGTTTCTAAACCTAATAGCATTTTTTAATAAGTTATGTAAAATACTATGCAAATGCGATGGACTGTAAGTGATTGATGGAGATTTGGAAAAATCTGTGTTTATTATAATACCCGATTCAATTATTTCTTCTTTCAGTTTGCACTTGCTTTCTGCAAGAACATCCTCAAAAAGAACCGTCTCCTTCTCTACCCTCAAATTAGATTTAATGGCAATTACATCATTAAAAGAATTTAATTTGCTGGTAAGAACTTCTACAACCTGCTTTATTTTATCAAATATATTTCGGTTCTCATTACTTACTTTATTATCTATTAATGTAACCAAACTTTGTAGGTTGGTGAGAGGAGCCTTTAAATCGTGAGCTGCTACATAAGAAAACTCTTCTAGCTCAGAGTTTTTTGCTGCTAATTGTTTATTCTTTAATTCTAGTTCTTTTTCTGTTTTGTGTAATTCAGTTACATTTCTTGTAATGGTTAAAACAGATTTTACTTCGCCATTCGAGTCGAATTCGGGAGCTAAAATACTATGCAGGTACTCTACCTTTTCGTTAAAAACATACTGTTCGGTGTGAGTATATTTTTTACCTGTTTCAAATACTTTGGCAATTTTTTGCATCCAAGGTACTGAGATACTTTCAGGATAGCCCGCTTCTAAAGTTGTTTTATATAATATATCTTGTTTATTACTGATTTGTAACTGTGCCAAACCTTGATTATTAATATATATCGCCTTTAGATTTCTATCGTACCTAAAAACCATATCTGGCAGGTTTTCTACCAATGTTTTAAAAGTATCTTCACTTATTTCAACATTATCTTGCTCTATGTTTTCTTCTCTTTCTGCTAAGTGTAAATCTATTTTAGGCCCCATTTTTCACCTTTTTATTTAGACGATACTATTACATAAATACATTACATTGATTGCTGACACTTAGATAATTTTAAAATATTGGCTAAAAAAAACAACTACTTTCAAACTAATAAATGATCGATCTCAGTTTTTTTTAACTTTTATTATAAATAATGTTAATTTTCTAGTAAATCGTATTCTAATCTACGATAAATTCTCCACTTTTTTATCGAAAATATCTGTTAATTTATAAAAATTAAAACTTATTAAAAGGTCATTTTTGTAGCCAATTTGTTCATTTACCTGAATTATGGCAATATTTTATTGGGTTTATTACTCTATCAATTTATAACATCTTAAATTGATTTTTTTTATCACATTTTTGCTCACCTGTTTCAATTTATTGCGATAAAATGTTTTCCTTTGTTTAAAGATTTTTACAAGTCTAATCTTTGTTAAATTTCTATTTTTCATCTAAAAAATGAGGTTCTAAATCATTTCATTTTGTAATCTTTGAACCCTTTTCTAACTTTAATTTTTTTTAATTTAAGTGTCAATTTTTGCTGAAATTTCAGCACTTACTCTGTAACCATAATTTCTCTTAATGGCCGAAATAGTTTCGATTTTAAATTTGAAAGGTGGTGTAGGAAAAACTACAACTGCTATAAATCTTGGGAAAGCTTTATCAAGATTGAAGAAAAAAGTTTTGGTAATAGACAACGATAGTCAGGCAAATCTCACGCATGGTCTTGGGTTTACTGATTTTAGCAAATCTGTTTATCATACTTACAAAGACAAAGAGAGTCTACCTATCTTACAAGAAGATGAGTTTTTCCATATTGTTCCATCTCAATTAGCCTTGGCTTCTATCGAAAGTGAAGTAGAAAGTGATATTAATAGATATTACATACTGGCTGATGCAATAGAATCTGTTAAGAAAAACTACGATTTTGTATTGATTGATTGTCCGCCTTCTTTGGGTGTGTATACCATTAATGCGATAACTACTTCAACTAAATTTCTCATTACCACACAAACAGACAGGTTCTCAATAGATGGTCTTTTAGAGGTTTATAGATTTATAAATAACAAAATTAAGAAGCGCTTAAATAGCAACATTGAGCTTATGGGAGTGCTTATTACTTTATTTATCCAGAACACTGTTGCTACAGATATCGGCTTAGAAGAACTAGAAAAACACTTTCCGGGTAAAATTCTAAATACCCGAATTAGACACACCACCAAGTTTAAAGAAAGTACTATAGCTGGTGAAGATATTTTTACCTACGATCCTAAAGGTAAAGGTGCTCAAGATTACGAAAACCTAGCATTAGAAATACTAAAGAAAAATGGCTAAAACCAGAGATAAACTAAGACAAAAAGCAAAGGAAAATATTAATGTTTCTGCGGTTGACAACAACCAGGCTTTCGATGATATTATTAGCAGAGCTGAGCGCAAAGAGATCATTATTGATCCGATACTCAAGTCTTTTATTCCGCCATTGCAAGATGAGGAACTACAGCTTTTAAAAGATAGTATTGAGCAAGAAGGTGTAAGAGAAGATTTAATACTCTGGAACGACCCTGAAAGAGGACATGTGCTGGTTGATGGCCATAACAGGATGGCAATTATTAAAGGTCTAGAGAGTGAAGGAAAAACTGTAAAATATGGGAAGAAATTTCTCGAATTACCAGACTTCGAGTCTGTAAAAGACTGGATGATAATTAACCAGTTGGGCAGAAGAAACCTCACAAATGAGCAACGTAGCTACCTTCGCGGATTGCGTTACGAGCGAGATAAAAAAAAGAAAACAAACTCTAAAGGTGTTAACCAGTTTAACAAAGGCAAGGTTAATCGTCAAAATGACGAACAACCAACCCATATTAAACTGGCAGAAGAATACAAGGTTTCTCCAAAAACCATAGAGAGAGATGCAAGCTTTGCAAAAGGCATTAATTTTATCGGCAGTTCTAACCCAGAATTAAAGCAGGAAATACTCGCTGGAAAAGAGAAGGTGAAAAAGTCTTCGCTACAAAAGTTAGGCAAGTATAATGGTAAGCAAAAACCTGTTTTTAAGTCGGTAAACGACATAGAAAAGTTTGTGATTAAGGTTGATTCAAAAGAAGTAGTTAAGCTTACCGAAAACGATAATACTAATGCTTTTGTTGATCTTAAAAAAGAAGCAATGAGTGCGCTTTCTAAATTGAGTGACCAAAGTAACGCTACTGAGTTTGATAAGCTAAAAACAATGCTAGACTCTTTAAAGAAAGAAGCTTTAGACATCCAAAAACAGAAGTGATTTTTTAACTCCCTTATGCTATGGAACTGATTAAAATATACAAAGGCAACTTAATTTCTGCCCGCGATTTATACGAATTTCTCGAAGTTAAATCTAGGTTTAACGATTGGATTAACAACCGAATAAAAAGATACAAATTCGAGGAAGATGTGGCTTTTACTAAAGTTTTAGTAAAAGGTACTGGAGGGCGTGGAGCTACAGATTATTTAATGACTTTGCATATGGCGAAAGAACTTTGCATGGTCGAAAATAACGAGTTAGGAGCAAAAGCCAGACAGTATTTTATTCAGTGTGAAGAGACACTAAGAGCACTAAAAGAAAATAAAAGGGTAGAAGCATTTTCAAAATTAGAAGCCACTAAACAACGCTTATTGGCAAATATCAAAAGCATAAACGGCACTTACGAAGATTACATTCAAATAGACTACGAAGGCCGTAAAGTCTTGTTTAATGGACAAACAATGGAAGACGTGGAACTACCTCTTTTGCTGCTTAAAGGTCGCGATTTTGCCACCGAACTCACCAACGAAAGCTTTAAACTCGGCATTACAGATTTAGACACAGTGGAAAACTGGAATAAAGAGAACCACAACAAAGTAAGATCGATGATTAGTGAAAACACTGGAAAGTTTCCTGAACAGTTAAATCCCGAAAAACGAATCGAGAATAAAAATACGGAAGATGAAGAATAGAGAAATTTCAATTTAATTTCTCTAATAAAAGTTTCTATATCTTTTATATATTATATAGAGAAAATTACCATCGTAATTATCTGATAATCAATACTATACAACTCTAATTTCCGCATAATGTACAATAATTAAGTCGTAATAGACATATTTTAAGTCTTTACTTACCTTCTAAAAGTCAAAAGGGTAAAAGGGTAAGTCAGAATGTACAAAATATTGCAATAAGTCATAATGTACAATAGGTAAGTCATAATGTACCTAAGCCGAGTAATAAGAGACAAAGAATAAGTCAAAATGTACATATTCCGAGTCAAAATATACCCCCATCGAGTATAAATGAACAATAAGTAAGTCATAATGTACAATAGTTGAGTCATAATATACAGCCCCAAAGTCATAATGTACCCTGAACGAGTAAAAAAGATAATTTTTTACTTGTGCTAAATATTTCGAATGAATATTATTGATACATGAAAGTTAACAGCACCAATACAGTCAATTATCCGAGTAGACTTCTCAAAATTGAGACGAGGCAGCAAATTAAGCAGCTTTCTGTTTTTGACGAGGGCAATCAGTTAAAACCAGATATAGCTAGTGAGATTAATAGCTCTATTCACAGGATTTTGAAATTGAATGAAAATGGGAAAGACGAATATTCAATTGAATTCCCACAGGAGATTGAAGAAAGACTAGATACTCAGATTAGAGATAAAATTGCAAAGCAGTTAACTGGCAACGAGGTAAGATTACTTACTGCTGTATTGATACTAGCGCAACTTTCTCAGTCTAGAAATGAGCTCACATATATGGAAAATATCAACAGAGCTTCATTTACAATCGAGTTGAGTACGCTTTATAAGTTTATGGGTATCAGATCGTCTGGACAGGCGCAAAGAACTCAGGTTAAAACTTCTTTCCAAAAATTGCATCACAGAGAGTTTCTTATTCCAATTACCAAGTACAACCCCTCAAAAGGTATGGGACATGGTTTTGAAATAAGAAGATTGTTAGAAATACACTCATTCTTGTCTTTTGAGAATGGTAGTAAAACTATAAAAGTGAGTGTAGATTCATCTTTTTTGAATTTACCTTCTAATAAACCTTCTACTTATTTCTCTCTTCCGATAGATATAAACAAAAAGCTGAGAGCGATTTCTACAGGTAGACCAAACGTAGGAGTTGAGTTGTTTATCAAATGTTTGTATCAGGCAAGACACTGCACTTCTGAAAATAAAGTGGAGTATAGCTACAATCGTTTGGTGGAGATTATGAGACTCGATAAATACAAGCGCTCAAATAATTACAAGCGAATTAAACCAACCATCAACAAGGGAATGGATATGGCTAAAAAGCTCGGTTTGGTTTCAAAAGTAACTGAAGAGCTTACAAAGTTTGGAGAGATCAAGTTTGTAATAGAATTTGCTGATGAGGTAAACTCTACTGAAATCGCTTAAAAACTCATATTTAAGCGATTTTAAACATCCATTGCATCAATAATAATATCAAGGGCAGTATTCCAAGCTTTTGCAATATCGGGAGTAAAAGCTTGCCCCAATTCTTCTTCGATAGATTCGTAGATAATTTCTTTTATGAGCACGTAATGTTCGTGTTTTACTCCATAAAACTTGTGTTGTTCTCCCAAAGATCGTAATCCAAGAGTAAGATGTTCTGGTCTACTTAGTCCATAAATAATTCCTCGTAACATGTGGGTGAGCATTTTCCCTTGTTCAGTTATGTTTTCTTGGAAAAGACTTTTTACTTCTGGAGCTCTTTCAAAAACCTTAGCATAGAACTTTTCGGCAAACCGTGCTTCGTTTTTTAGTAAGAGATTTAAGGTAGATTGCACACCAAAGTTTACATCGGGATTAGTATAACCTAAAATCTCATAAACGGTCATTAATTCATCTTTGCCTTTTAAAACTTCAGTAGAAGTTTTGCCAATATCAAATATTCCTTCTGGCAAGTTTTTGTAGAAGTTTTCAGAGGCGAGCAAGTTAGTTTTGAGCTCTTTATTCTTACCTTGTATTCTGCTAGTTACATTTACAGGATCACCGATTACAGCAAATTGTTTGTGTCTGGAGTGGCCAATATTACCGACGAAGACTTTACCGAAATGCAAACCTATGCCGACTTCAAAGTTTGCTTCAAATTCTTTTAATTCCCATTTATTTAATCTTTCAAGTGCATATAACATCCCAAGCGCTGCTCTTACGGCATTCATACACATTTTGCTTTTAGAACATTTGTCTGTACCGAAAAGCGCGACAATTTCGTCACCGGCATATTGGTAAATAATGCCATTGTTCATAAAAACAGGATCGCCTAGTGTACTAAAGAAGCGATTGAGCATATGTGCCAAATCGAAATTAGAATGTTGGTTAGCCAAAGGTGTAAAATTGCGCATATCACAAAAAAGAAATGCGAGTTCCAACTCATCTCCAATACCAAAAGGAATTGTTTCTAATTGAAGATTGCTTATTTCGGCACTAGTCCAAACTAATCTTTCTAAAGCTACTTGGTTGTTTTTAAGTTTTGTTTGGCAACCCAAACGGATGGAAGGATCCCAATTTCTCCTTTTAGCTGTATCCAACTCTTTCTTAGTTGGCGAAGAGAGATTTTCTGCCCCGTCGATCACCCTAATTCTACAGGTAGTACACAAGCCATGACCTCCACATTCGTGTAAATGCGGTATTTTATTGATAATAGAATATTCTAATATACTTAATCCGGGTTTCTCTACAGAAACTTCTCGGTTTAGGTCACAATACCTAATGGTAGATTTAACCTGAGTCATTGCTAAAAAAGGGATGATGAAAAAAAAGAAATATACTTATACTTTCTCAATTTTACCTACTAGGCAATTGTAAATTCTTCTCTAAAGAAAAAAAATACTTAGAAAAATAGCCTTTTACAGGTTGTTACAGCACTATTTGAAAAAAATTTGAAATTTTTTTTCATCGGTCGGTAATAATTTTTTTTCCCTTCCTATTAAGCCTCGAAAACACCCGAAAATGGGATCAAAAAAATTCTAAATATTGAAAATTTAAAAAAACAAGATCATGACTAATTCACTGAAATTTGAAACTTTACAATTGCACGCAGGACAGGAAATCGACGAAACAACCCGTTCAAGAGCAGTTCCAATCTATCAGACAACTTCATATACTTTTAAAAACTCAGAACACGGCGCTAACCTTTTTGCATTAAAAGAATTTGGCAATATCTATTCTAGAATTATGAATCCAACTGCAGATGTTTTCGAGAAACGCATCGCAGCTTTAGAAGGAGGAGTAGCAGCCATCGCAGTCGCATCAGGACAAGCCGCTCAATTTGTTGCATTGAGCAATATTCTACAAGCAGGAGATAATTTTATTAGTACTAAAAACCTTTACGGAGGTTCATACAACCAATTTAAAGTAACATTTAAAAGATTGGGCATTCAGGCAAGATTTACTGAAGACGACGAGCCCGAAACATTTGAAAAATTAATTGATAGTAAAACAAAAGCCATTTATCTTGAAACTATTGGTAATCCTCGGTTCAATATTCCAGACTTTAAAAGCATTGCTTTTATTGCTCAAAAGTATAATATTCCTTTGGTTGTGGATAATACATTTGGTGCTGGAGGTTATTTATTCCAACCAATTAAATACGGTGCGAATGTGGTGGTTGCTTCTGCTACTAAATGGATTGGTGGGCATGGCACATGTATAGGTGGTGTAATTGTAGATGGAGGTAATTTTAACTGGGGCAACGGCAAATTCCCTCAATTTACAGAACCAGCAGAAGGTTATCATGGAATAAAATTCTGGGAGATTTTCGGAGAAGGAAACCCAATAGGATTACCAAATGTAGCTTATGCCATTCGATGCAGAGTAGAAGGTTTAAGAGATTTTGGCCCATCTATCAGTCCATTTAATGCTTTTCAGTTGATACAGGGTTTAGAGACACTATCGCTAAGAATGGAAAGAACTGTGCAAAATGCATTGGAACTAGCCACTTGGTTAGAAGCACACCCGATGGTTGAGAAAGTAAATTACCCGGGTTTACCATCAAGTCCATATCACGAATTAGCCAGAAAATATTTGCGTAAAGGTTTTGGTGGCGTATTAACTTTTGAATTGAAAGGAGGACTTGAAAAAGCGGCAAAATTTGTAGATAGCTTAGAATTGATAAGTCATTTGGCTAATGTTGGAGATGCTAAAACTTTGATTATCCAACCGGCAGCTACTACGCACCAACAATTGAGTGATGAAGAACAGAAAGCTTCTGGTGTTACTCCAAATCAATTGAGA
>PBYL01000205.1 GCA_002729595.1 Thalassovita sp.
ATAGACATTTCTGAAAGGAATTTAATTCTCATTAGTCTAATCTCATCCTCAGAGTAATCTTCGCCTAATTCATCTAGGGCAGTTTCTATATCATCTGTATCAGATTCCATAAAATAGTCCCAAATTTCATCATGTCTTTCTTCGTCCATAATCTCCTCTATGTAATAATCAAGATTCAATTTGGTACCAGAAAAACAGATATGTTCAATTTCTTCAATCAATTCTTCGTAATCCATATTTCTATCTTCAGCAATCTCTTCAAGATCAACCTTCATATCTATTTGCTGAATAATCTGGATTTTATTCTTCGATTTATTGACTTTAGATTTAACTAATACATCAGAAGCTGTAGCAATATCATTCTCTTCTACATACTTGCTAATAAGCTCAATAAATGGCTTACCAAACTTTTTAACTTTACCTAAGCCAACACCATTAATTCTGGATAATTCTTCTTCTGAACTTGGGTAAACCGTTGCCATTTCTTCCAAAGAAGGATCTTGGAAGATAACATATGGAGGTAAACCTTTTTGCTTAGCTAATTTCTTTCTTAGCCCTTTAAGCATCTCAAAAAGCTGCTCATCAGAAGCCTGACCATGTGTCACATTTGTGCTATCGTCCTCTTCGTCAACAGCTTCAGTAGAATAATCGTGGTTTTTAGTAAATGTAACAGACTTAGGCTCTTTCAAAAATGCATGTCCTTTATCTGTTAATTTAATTATGGTAATATCATCGATATCTCTAGCCAAAAATCTATTAATCATAGATTGTCTTACAGCAGATATCCAGAATTCGTAAGAATCCTTTTTACCTACAGCATAAGTATCTAGCTTATCGTGGCTATAACTTTTTACATATTGGCTATCTTCTCCATCACTATCTTCTCCCCTAATAATATTTACAATATGTTCCATACTGAAGCGCTCACCTGTGTTTAAGATGGTCTCTAGTATGATTTTTATATATTCTTTGCCATTAAACTCTTCCCTTGGCTTCTTGCAGTTATCGCAGTAATCAAAATCCTTATCTAGATACTCACCGAAATAATGTAGCAATTGTCTGTGTCTGCAAACTGAAGAATTTGCATAATAGCTCACCTCTTGTAAAAGGTGTTTGGCATTATCTCTCTCAGTTACAGTTTTGTCTTTACTGAATTTCTCCAGTTTTTGAATATCCTTATCACTGTAAAACATAAGACAATGACTATCTAGGCCATCTCTACCTGCTCTACCGGTTTCTTGATAATAGCCTTCAATCGATTTTGGAGCATCGTAGTGTACAACAAAACGTACATCAGGCTTATCTATACCCATACCAAAAGCAATAGTTGCTACTATTACATCAGCATCTTCACTCAAGAAAGCATCTTGGTTTTTAATTCTGGTAGAAGCATCCATACCTGCGTGATACGGTAATGCTCTCACGCCATTCACTTGTAACAGCTCAGCAATTTCTTCTACCTTTTTACGGCTTAAGCAATACACAATACCAGCTTTTCCTTTGTACTGATGCACAAATTTTATCAGCTGCTTTTTGGTATTTACTTTTGGTTTAACCTCATAAAAAAGATTTTTTCGATGGAAAGAAGAAATAAAAATATCAGCTTCTTCCATTCTGAGGTTTCTTTGAATATCTGAACGAACCTTAGGAGTTGCAGTAGCAGTTAATGCTATAATTGGCAAATTAGGATCAACAGACTCTATTATAGACTTAATTTTACGATACTCTGGTCTAAAATCATGTCCCCATTCAGAAATACAGTGAGCTTCGTCAATAGCCACAAAAGAAAGTGTTGCTTTCTTCAATAAAGCTATATTCTCTTCTTTGGTAAGAGATTCAGGAGCAACATAAAGTAACTTTACAACTCCATCTAAAACTTCCTTTTTTACTTTATTAGCTTCTGATTTTGATAGGGTAGAATTAAGAAAGTATGCGGAAACACCAAGTGCATTTAATTGATCCACCTGGTTTTTCATTAAAGCAATAAGTGGAGATATCACTATAGCTGTACCTTCCTTAATCATAGCAGGTAACTGGTAGCAAAGAGATTTACCTGCTCCGGTAGGCATTATCACAAATGAGTTCCTACCACTTAAAATATTTTCAATAATCCTTTCCTGATTACCTCTAAACTGATTATAGCCAAATACTTCTTTCAGCTTAGATTTTAATACGCCTTCGTGCTCTGTGGTCAACATCTACAGCAAGATAATTATGTGAGGAATACAGGACTTAATTTCCTGAAATCGATCGCCCGGTTCTACTCAGAAAAACTCGTCCTTCTTTTAACTGTTGTAATTTAAAAACAATCGTTGTTTTATTTTGTATTTTTACTTTATAGTACTTACTTAATTTATCAGACTGAGTAAGTATTGAATTAAAGAAATTTAAGAGAATTCTTCGATTTTTTCAACAATCTAAAGTAAAACTATTTCTTTAATAATGATGGTTCTTTAAAAATTTCTGCAAAAATAATGATTATAGCTTAAGTTCTTTTTAATTTAAGTATAAATTAATGATTTTCAGTACATCTAGCTATTTAACCTTTTTATTTATTTAACTAGCAATTAAGTAAATGTACTCGATTAAGTCAAAATATTTACATTTATTCGCAGAAAAGTGATATAAATTTTCTAAACGCAAAAATAGAACAAAACTTTAATTGCCTTTATCTTTTCGTAAAACTTTAAGATCAAAGACTACCGAATAAGATTAACAACAATTTAAATATTTAATTCAAATTAAACATCTTATTTTTACGCTTAGAATCAATATTTTTTAATTGTATGCACCGTAAAGTGTTAGAGTTGGTTTGTAAATCGCCTGATAAACTTTTTAAAATTGCTGAAAGCCTCTTATTTTTTGCAGAAGAAAGTAAAGTCTGGACATTTACTGGAGAATTAGGTGCTGGAAAAACAACGCTTATTAAAGAAATATGCAACAAATGCCATGTTACTGATTCTATGAGCAGTCCTTCATTTTCGATTGTAAATGAATATAACACTGAATCAGAAGATAGTATTTATCACTTGGATTTGTATCGCATAAACTCTTTAGAAGAAGCTGTAAATATTGGTATTGAAGAATATTTATATTCCGGAGAACTTTGTTTAATCGAATGGCCGGAAATAATAGAAGATTTACTTCCAGAAGATACTATTGAGATAGAAATAACCATTGGCAATTCATTAGAAAGAATAATTAAAGCTTCAAAATATGAGTAAGAAGCAGAAAGTTGGATTCAGTAGTTTAGCGGCAGATTTTTTTCAATTGCACCCGCAAGAAGTGCTAGAAAGGCAAAAAACAAAAAAAGGTGAGCCAATTTCTATTGGCATACCTAAAGAGCGCAGTGAAGAAAAAAGGGTTCCATTGCGACCAGAAGCTGCTGCAATTTTGATAAACAACGGCTTTAATGTAAACATAGAAACCAATGCTGGTGTTCATGCAAAACATGCAGATAATGAATACAGCGAAGCAGGTGCAAAGATTGTTTACTCTCACAAAGAAGTCTTTGAGTGCGATATTATTCTAAAAATTGCTCCACCTACACTAGAAGAAATTGAATACATGAAACCCGGTAAAGCGCTTATCTCTGCTTTACAAACAGGTATTCTCACTAGTGAATATTTTAATGCCCTCAATAAAAAAGACATTACTGCACTGGCTTATAATCTTATTCAAGATAAAGTTGGCGGTTTGCCAGTAGTAAGAGCCATGAGTGAAATTGCTGGTAGCACAGTTATGTTGATAGCAGCAGAATACTTAAGCTCAACCAACAATGGTAAGGGAATTATTTTGGGAGGCATAACAGGTGTACCACCTACAAAAGTAGTTATTCTTGGCGCTGGTACAGTAGCAGAATATGCCGCCAGAACTGCCATGGGTTTAGGTGCCGAAGTAAAGATTTTTGATAATCACATCTATAAACTTAGAAGGTTAAAAGAAAGGATTAATCAACCTAATCTCTTTACTTCTTCATTAGATAATGTTGTTTTATCAGAAGCATTATCTAGAGCTGATGTTGCAATTGGAGCAATAAGATCTGAAAATGGCAGAGCTCCAGTAGTTGTTACCGAAGAAATGGTTTCTCAGATGAAGCCCAATTCAATTATAATCGATGTTAGCATAGATCAAGGTGGTTGTTTTGAAACTTCTGATATGACAAATCATTCAAAACCTGCCTACAGAAAACATGATGTAATTCACTATTGTGTGCCAAATATTGCATCGAGAGTTTCAAGAACAGCAACCACTGCAATTAGCAATATTTTTACCCCTATGTTTATGCAAATTGTAGAGCTCGGAGGTATAGACGAAATGATATTTAGTAATAAATGGTTTGCGAAAGGTGTATACAGCTACAGAGGAGGTATTACTAATAAAAACATCGCAAACAAATACAATCTGCATTACAAAAACCTCGATTTAATTATTGCTGCAAGCATATAAAAAAAGCCTTGCAAATTGCAAGGCCCTTTCAACACGTTTAGAAAATTATCTTTTTAAGCATGCCAATCAACATATTGACCGACAGCTTATATTAGTTAATATAGTTATCAATATTTATACCATGCAACCCGTTATGTGTAACTGCAATAATTTACTTAACAAGCATATAGAATTATTTTACTCGAATTACTGAAAAAGGGAACAATTCATTACCTCACGTTTTTTTATTAATAAAGGCTCCTACAGCTTTATTCAAGTATTCTCAGGCTCATCTCATCTCTAATAGCAGATAAATATTTACTGGCAAAAAAATTTTGCGATGTCAGTTTTATTTATGAAATTTAGTATGCATGCAGAGTAATTTCTGCATCTTAACCAATATGAAAATGGCAACTAGTCAAATTAACCGGTCACTACAAGAAAAATCCGGTACAATGAAATTAGAATTGAATAGCAGACAAATTCAAATTTTAAAATCGGTTTGCGACACACTCATCCCATCCATCAAGCAAAAGGATAAATACGAGACATTCTGGGAATTAAAAGCAAGTGATCTGGAAATTCACGAAAAGCTTAGAGAAGTACTTGCTTTACAAAGTCAACAAGATCAGGAAGAATTTAAAATACTACTAAAAACCTTTGAGCTTCCATTGATCGGTTTTCTACTTTCTGGAAAATGGAATCAATTTGATAAACTCGATTTTGAGATCAGAGAAAAATGGCTAAAGAATTTATCTAGCTCTTCAATTCCAGCATTTCGTAAAGGTTTTCAGGCACTTAAGAAGCTCACCTGCTTTTTATTTTATACTGATACCTCAGTAAAAGACCCAAATCCTACTTGGGAACATATTGCTTACCCAGGACCTCTCACCTCGCCTCCCGATAAGCCAAAAAGTTTTTATCCTTTGTTTTTTAATGATGAAGCTAAACTAAGCTGTGATGTAGTAATTGTTGGAAGTGGCGCAGGAGGCGGTGTAGTCGCAAAAGAATTAGCAGAAGCAGGAAAAGATGTGATTGTTATTGACAAAGGAGGCTATTTTAACGAGGCTGATTTCACTCAAAAAGAAACTGAGATGATTAGTCAGCTTTATGAAAAAAGTGGAGCATTAACCAATAAACAAGGTTCTATGTCCATTTTTGCAGGTAGTTGTTTAGGCGGTGGAACTGTTGTTAACTGGGCAGGCACCATCCGCACTCCTGATTATATTTTAGATGAATGGGCAAAAGAACATCAAGCACCTTGCTTCTTATCCAGTGAGTTTAAAAAGAGCCTAGATCAGGCTGAAAAGAATATTTTCACGAATACAGATCAGGTTGATGTAAATCCTCAAAATAGCAAGCTTAAAAATGGCTCAGAAAAACTGGGGCACCTGTATAAACCCATTCCACAAAATGTTGTAATAGACAAAGAAGAAGACCAAAGGTTGGTAGGTTATTCTTGTTTTGGAGATCAATCTGGATTTAAGCAAAGCACTCTCAATACACATTTAGAAGATGCTAATAAAAACGGCTGTCGGTTTTTAGTAAATACAGAAATTGAAAATGTAATTATTAAAAATGGAAAAGCAACAGGTGTATATGGTTGGCAAACGCATAGCGATGGCCATAAAACACACGTAAGTGTTTTTGCCAAAAAAGTCGTGATAGCTGCTGGTGCTATTCATACTCCGGCAATTCTAATGAGAAGTGGATTGCAACATAAGCATATTGGTAGAAATTTACATCTCCACCCTGTAATGGGAGTTTGCGGTATTTACGAAGAAGAAATTAATGGATGGTGGGGCGGTATGATGACGATTACCAACGACCAATTCACAAACCTAGATGGTAACTATGGATTTAAAATAGAAACCCCTCCTGCTCATACAGGATTAATCGGCTCCTCTTTACCTTGGTTATCGGCCAAACAACACAAAGAGATGGTTTTGCAGTCTAAACACATGGCTAACTTTATCATTCTTGCCAGAGACAAATATGCTGGTAAAATCACTTTAGACAAAGAACACAAACCTGTAATCGATTATAAACTCAGTCAATACGATTTAAATCACTTATTGATAGGCATTAAAGAAGGAATAAAAATACATTTGGCAGCAGGCGCTCAAAAAGCGCATTTCTTGCATAACCAATTGCCAGCCATAGAAACATCAGATTTAAATAAGCTTGATCAAATTGTAGATTCGCTCTCTTGGAAAGAAAATCAGTATAATCTTTTTTCTGCTCACCAGATGGGAAGTTGCAGAATTGGAGGTGATAAAAAGCTACACCCAGTATCACCAGAAGGTGAAACCTATGAGGTAAAAGACTTATTTGTGATGGATGCCAGCGCATTTCCAAAATGTAGTGGTGTTAATCCGATGCTAACCATTGAAGCACTCGCCCATTATCTATCGCAAGGCCTTAAATAAAAAAAGCAGCCTTTTCGGGCTGCTTTCCATTTAAAAAATATATGCTTATCCCATAAATGGATATCTGAAATCTGTTGGCGGTACAAATGTTTCTTTGATAGTTCTAGGAGAAACCCATCTTAGTAAGTTTAAATATGAACCAGCTTTGTCATTTGTTCCAGAACCTCTACTTCCACCAAATGGCTGTTGCCCAACAACTGCACCTGTTGGCTTATCATTGATGTAGAAATTACCTGCAGAATGAGTTAATGATTTTGCTGCTAACTCAATTGCATAACGATCTTGTGCGAAGATAGAACCTGTTAAAGCATAAGGAGAAGTATTATCTACCAAGTACAATGCTTCTTCAAACAATTCTGGATCGTATACATAAACAGTTAATACAGGGCCGAAAATCTCTTCAACCATAGTGGTAAACTGGTTATCTTCTGCCTTAATAATTGTTGGCTCAATAAAATAACCTTTAGATTTATCGTAGTTACCACCAACTACTAGCTCAGCTAATGGAGATTCTTTAGCTTGATCTATAAAACCAGCAATTTTATCAAATGCTCTCTCATCAATTACAGCAGTAAAGAAATTACTGAAATCTTCTGGAGAACCCATTGTAATTGCTTTTGCATCTTCTATTAAATAACCTTTTACTTCTTCCCAAAGGTTTGCAGGAATATAAGCTCTAGAAGCTGCTGAACATTTTTGTCCTTGGAATTCGAAAGCACCACGAATAAGCGCAGTTGCTAATGCTCTTGCATCTGCAGATTTATGTGCGATTACGAAGTCTTTTCCTCCAGTTTCGCCAACTATACGTGGGTAGCTCTTGTACTTGTCTATGTTTGTACCGATAGTTTTCCACAAGCTTTTGAAAACAGCAGTACTACCAGTAAAATGTAAACCAGCAAAATCAGGATGGTTAAATATTACATCACCGGCAACTGGTCCATCAACATAAATTAAATTGATTACACCATCTGGCACACCAGCTTCTCTAAACACTTCCATAACTACTCTTGCTGAATAAATCTGAGAGTAAGCAGGTTTCCAAACTACTGTGTTACCCATTAAAGCAGGTGCAGCAGGTAAGTTACCAGCAATTGCAGTAAAGTTGAATGGAGTAATTGCAAACACAAAACCTTCTAATGCTCTCTGCTCTAATCTGTTCCAAATACCTCTAGAAGACTCTGGTTGCTCTTGATAGATTTCTGTCATGTATTGCACATTAAATCTCAAGAAATCTATTAACTCACATGCAGCATCAATCTCTGCTTGGAATGCAGTTTTAGACTGAGCCATCATAGTAGCTGCATTTACTTTAGCTCTGTAAGGACCTGCAAGTAAATCTGCCGCTTTTAAAAATATACTAGCTCTGTGCTCCCAAGACATTTCTTCCCAAGCCTTTTTTGCTCCCAATGCAGCGTTTACAGCTTGTTCTACATGGCCTTTATCTCCTTCAGAAAAATAACCTAAAACGTGTTGGTGATCGTGAGGAGGATTTAATGGTAATTTTGTATCAGTAAAGATTTTCTGGTCGCCAATGTACATAGGCACATCCACCTCTTCGGCTCTCATCTTTTCCAACATCGCTTGCAATTCAGCTCTTTCCGGTGAACCTGGCGCATAAGATAGTACCGGCTCATTTACAGGCTTTGGTACATTAAAGAATCCTTTTAGCATGTCTTTATTTTTTTATTATTATTTACTTTTTGCAAATGTATAAAATTTATAGGTGCGTCAAACGACATAAACACGCTCTTTAGAATCCGCTAGAAAATTAAGGCTAAAGCAGAAATGGTTGTTACAATAATTACAAACAAGCGATAGGCTTTTTCTGGGATTTTTTTTACTACAATTACACCGAGAAATGCTCCGATTATAACTGCCGGAATTAAGACCAAATCGAGCATAAATGTATCTGGTGTTATGGTCTTCCAAAAAATTACATGCAAGGGCACTTTAAACACATTAATTATCAGAAAAAACCAAGCTCTGGTACCGATAAATTCATTTTTGGGCATGTTCATCGCCAGAAGATATATCGCCATTAAAGGCCCTGCAGCATTACCAACCATAGTAGCAAAACCACCAGCTAAGCCAGCCAAACCAGCCAACCACCAATAGTCTGGCACTTTCATAGACTTACCTTTACTAGTTTGCCAAACCATTAAAATAATGGTGATGAGAATAATAACAGCCAGTATTTTCTTAAACTGTACATCAGATATATTATCTCCTACATATAATCCTAAAAATATACCTGCTATAGCCCAAGGCAACAACTTCCAGAGGTGTTTCCACTCGGCATGTCTATTATAATATTTTACAGCGATTATATCTGCTAATACTAGCACAGGAAGTAAAACCCCAGTAGAAAGTTTGCCACCAAACACATGTGCTAATAATGGAACTACTGCCAGTCCCATACCGGCAACACCCATTTTAGACATACCTACCAGAATTCCACAAATAAAAAATAGTAACCAGCTTAAAGGACTTAGATCAAATGAATTGAGAAATTGCATTATTCGCGATACCTGTTTTTAAAATTTCGGCAATTTGCTAAAATTTCAATAAAACATCCTAAAACTTCTTAAAAACATAAGTAAAGCAAGCCAAGAATAAATTTAAGCTAACAAGATATTGATGTGCATTTTCATCTGAAAAAAGACCGATTTCGTTACGATTTTCCTATCAATATGTTCTCGTAAAACTCACCAATTTTACTGATTTAAATCATTCAAATTCCGACTCTTTGATCATAGAAAATCTATAAAAATAAGGGTAAATATGATATACAGTTAAGACAACAACTGAAATCAATATTCACCTTAATTCTTATTATCATGTTACAATTACTGAAAATACTCGGACTACCAGGCGTGTTAATTGTCTTTTTCTCTTTAATTGTTTTAAGCATAGTACTTATTAAGTATTTCTTTAGATATGAGAAAAAGCATGTATTACTCCATCACCCTGAAAGCAATGTATTAGTAAAAAAATATACTGAAGTAGATGAAGGTGCTTACAAGCCACTCATTTTTAGAGTTGCTTTAATCATCACACTACTTTTTACCATATCTCTTTTTGAATTTCCTGTATATGAAGAAGCTACTTTAGTACAGCTTACCTCAGACAGACAAATTGTAGACGAAATGTATGAGATTCCTCCAACAGAACAAAAACAACCTCCTCCTCCAAAAGTGAAGAGTCCACAGATTGTTGAGGTGGCTGATGAAAAAGAGATCGAATATGAAATTGAGATAGATCTTGATATGGAAGCTGATGAAGAAACTGTGATAGAAGAAGCTCAAGAAATCGCAATTGAAGAAATGGCTCAAGAAGAGGAAGAACAAACTGAAGAAATATTTATGATCGTTGAAGAGCCTGCTGAACCTGTAGGTGGCTACAAAGAATTCTATGCCTATGTAAGTGAAAACTTAAAATACCCAAGAAAAGCCCTTGAGGTTTCTGTAAGTGGTAAAGTTTATATAAAATTTATAGTTGATAAAGACGGTTCCCTTACCAATTTAGAAGTTGCCAGAGGTATTGGTTATGGCTGTGACGAAGAGGCAATTAAAGTATTACAAAATGCACCTAAATGGAAACCGGGTAGACAACGTGGTAGAAATGTAAAACAACAAATGATTATCCCAATTGTGTTTAAATTGGCAGCAATGTAATTGAAAATAAGACCTAAAATACCTTAAGAAACATAATGAGAGGTTTAAAAAAAATGACGTATTACTGGCATTCATCTTAAGGTTTTAGGTTATAAATAAATATTTTCAGTAATGATAGAAAAGGCCGGAATCCATAATTCCGGTTTTTTTTATGCATTTTTTGCGCTGTGTATTTAAATCAGTAATTTAAAAGACTGATTACAAATAAACGGACTCGATATTTATGAAAAAGAACAACAGAAGAAGCTTTGTAAAAAAACTAACGGCAGGCACAGTAGCTTCTACCATGTTACCTCACCTCATATCAGCTAATGATGGCAGTAACGAAATTATCCCACTCAAAAAATATCCTAAGGTTTCTGCTAACGATAAAGTTAGAGTTGGCTTAATCGGAACTGGGATTATGGGTTTTAGCAATTGCTCAACCACACTACAATGCCCCGGAGTTGAACTTGCAGGAGCTTGCGACTTGTATGGAGATCGATTATTAAGAATAAAAGAACTTTATGGCAAAGACCTTTACACAACCACCAAATACGAAGAATTACTCGACCGAGATGATATTGATGCTGTAATAATCTCTACTACAGATCACTGGCACGATAAAATTACCATAGAAGCACTAAACAAAGGCAAACATGTTTATTGCGAGAAGCCAATGGTTCATAAACTAGAAGAAGGACAAGCCGTAATTGATACTCAGTCAAAAACAGGAAAAGTATTACAAATTGGTAGCCAGCGAGTAAGCTCAATTATGCACAAAAAAGCTGCTGAGCTTTATAAAGAAGGTAAAATTGGCCAATTGGTAATGGTTGAAACTTGGAACGACAGACAATCTGCACTGGGAGCGTGGCAGTATTCTATCCCACCAAACTTTACTGAAAAAGATATTGACTGGAAAAGATATTTGGGAGATGCACCTAAAGTTGCTTTTGACCCTCTTCGTTTTTTCCGTTGGAGAAATTATCAAGATTATGGAACAGGTGTGGCAGGAGACCTTTTTGTTCACTTATTCTCAGGTTTACACGTAACACTCAACTCTCAAGGTCCAGAAAGAATTTTTGCTACAGGCGGACTGAGATATTGGAAAGATGGCAGAGATGTACCTGATGTAATTATTGGTAGCTACGATTACCCAGAAGCTCCAACTCACCCAGCATTTAATGTACAAATGAGAGTGAATTTTATTGATGGAAGTGGTGGTGGTTCTATGTTGAGACTTATCGGTTCTGAAGGTGTAATGACATTGGGCTGGAACTCTATCACCATAACCAATAGCAAAATGTCTGAAGCTCCGGGTTATGGCGGTTGGGATACATTTCATACTTATTCTGAGCAAACTCAAAAAGAGTTTAAAGAATGGTATGATGCAAAATACCCAGCTTCGAAATTTAAAATGCAAGAGCCAACTGAACTGGTTTACAAAATTCCAGAAGGTTATAGCGACCATTTTGATCACCACATGAGTTTTTACGATGGCATTAGAAACAATACACCAATCGTTGAAGATGCCTCTTTCGGATTAAGAGCAGCAGGCCCAGCATTGGCATCTAATGTGAGTATTTTCGAGAAGAAAATTGTAAACTGGGATCCAAATAAAATGATGATGGTATAAATCCATCTATCTAAAAAAGAAGCCCCAACAAAATGATTTTGTCGGGGCTTTTCATTTATAAGTAATGCTGATTAATTGTCTTTTAAAGCTTTTACTGGATTTTCTATTGCCGCAGTATAAACTTTATAACCAATAGTAAAACCACAAAGCATAAACATTAAAAATATACCTCCCATAAAGGCCAAAACATTCATATCAATATATTGCTCGTACACACTAGCTAGCAACATATCCACTAAAAAATATGCAGCCACAGAACCTAATACAGAAGCAATTGATAGAATAATTAAAAACTCTCTATTGATCTTGTGAGCTATATTAAATGCACTTGCACCCAGTACTTTTCTTATACCTAACTCTTTGAGTTTCTTTAGGATGTTTAATGAAACCATTGTATATAATCCAGTTACAGAAAGTAATGTAGCAATAATGGATAGGTAGATAAACATCAGCTTGATATTGTTATTTACTGTATAAGCTTCTTGAATATTCCCTTGTAAAGACCTATCGATGAAAGGCCTGTCTGTGATAACTTTAGACCAAGATGTTTTCAAAAAGTCTCTCATCTCAGGAACATCCTGTTCAGGTACTTTAAAAGTGAGATAATTGAAATTTTCTTCTTTTACTGGCCTGAAAAAAGTTGGATAAACTGGCCCCCAAAAACCTCTCAAGTAAATATCTTTTACTACACCAACTATGGTTAAAGGTAAAGTGTCATTCAAAACCACTCTTTCACCAACTGCTTCAGTAATGCCGTAATCTTTTAAAAACTGTTCATTTACAATGATGGATTCGTTGCGATCAGTAGCAGAATTTTCAATAAAATCTCTACCCTCAATCATCTTAATATCCATAGTCTTAATGTAATTTGTTCCCACCATCAAGCCATCAATATCCTGCTTTCTTTCTTTATATCCGATATTGATACTTTGCCAATCCCATGAGATATAGTTTTGGGAACCTGCCAGACTCAATATTTTTGGGTGTTGCATCAATTCGTTTTTTAATGCATTGTATTCTTCTTCGCCATTAATTGAAGTAAAAATTGTTTGGTCTTTGTCGAAACCCATATCGAGCGTACGCTGGTATTCTGCATTTTGAGTAAAGATTACACCAGCAATTAATGCGATAAGAGAAATGCTAAATTGCAGTGTAAGCAATGTTCGGGTGAAGTTATTGGTACCGCTTAATTTTAAACTACCTTTTAATATTCCGGCAGGCTCGAACTTACTAATAAACAATGCCGGATACGAACCTGCAAAAAGTGCTGTCGCAAATAGTAAAGCTCCTAAAAAGAGTAAAAAATCAAGATTATCTGTATAACTCAGTTTAATATCGAGAAAATCCCACAACTGGCTGTAAGCTGGTACAAATGCCTCTGCTATTACCAAACCTGCCATTAGTGCCAGAAAGCAAAGCAAGAGGTTTTCTCCCATAAATTGTAAAATCAACTGAGATCGGTGCCCACCCAATACTTTTCTAATACCAATTTCTTTCAACCTTTTAGCTGCAATGGCAATGGAAGTATTCGTGAAATTGAAGCAAGCAATTAGGAGGATTAAAGCTGCCATTACATTTGGAGCAATTACTGCCGCCGGATTAAGCGCTTCCCACAAATAAGCCTCTCTTACTTCTTCCATATTTTGCGCCATGGTAAGAAATGGCTCTAGGTAATAAGCATTAATTTTCCAGTCTTCTCTTGCTTGGTTTTGTATCGGGATATACTTACCTAATTGGCTTTCTATGTCTTTATATTTTGAAGGATCATTGAGTGCAATAAATGTTACTTGGATTAATTGCTCCCAACTGGTATCGTCAAATTCTCTTAAATCAACATAGTTTTCGAATCGAGTGAGTGCTTCAAAACGGAAGCTAGAATTTAGAGGCAGGTTTTTAAAAACACCAGCTACAGTGTATTCTTCTAACTTGCTACTGTTATGTTGAATGGTTATGCCTTTCCCAATCGGGTTTTCATTAGGGAAAAACTTCTCCGCTTGCCTTTCACTTAGCAAAATATTACTTCTATCACTTAAAGCATTTTTATCTCCTTTTACAATTTCTAGGGTAAAAATGTCTGTAAAGTTCTCGTCTACATAACCAGTGTATGTAGGAAAATAGTCATCTTCAAATTTGAAATTACCAGTAGTTCCAGAGTATCTCACAAAATCCTCAACACCAGTAATTTCGCTGGCAATTGCTGGCCCCATTGGAGCAGGAACAATACCGTATTTTAATTCATTTCCATTTACATTTCTAAAGCAGTTTACTTTAAAAATTTTTTCTCCATTTTCATGAAAAGCATTAAACTCTGAATTGAATTCATAATTAAGATATGCTACAATGCAACAAGCGATTGCAATGCCTAATCCTAAGATATTTGTAATTACAAAAAGCTTGTTTTTCCAGAGATTTCTGAGTGTAATAAGAATGTAATTCTTAAACATAAACAGGTAGGTTAAAAATTAAGACTTCAAAAACTTATAAAAAAGACGTGATAAAACACGTAGGGTTGCACCAAGTTTCTAAGCTCTAAAACGCAGATTATCACTCCAATTTTACTAAAAAAACATAAAAGGAAATATTCTTATATAAGTGGATAAATAAGATTTCAGGCTGATGAATATCATGTTAAATGCTTGCAACATTAATTATTTTGCAATGAATAATTTTTTAAAATTTGAATGCTATAGACCACGATTCGTATATTTTCTTTAAGCAATTTCAGCCGTTTAACCAATTACCTGATTTTGCCTTACAATCTTTGTGTAAAGATTTACAGCTCACCTATTACGACGAAAATGACTATATTTTTAAAGAAGGTGATGCGGCACATGAGTTTGTATATGTTGTTAAAAAAGGCGCAGTAGCTATTACAAAAATTCAGGAAAGCTCTCAAAACGAAGTATTGGTTGATATTTGTGAAGAAGGTGATATCTTGGGATTAAGAGTTTTGCTGGCTTCTGGTGATTATGTGCTGAATGCTAAAATAAAAGAAGAAGCATTACTCTATTGCATACCGGCAAAAGTGGTTAAGCTGCTGATGGAAAAATATCCAAAGGTTTCCTTATTTTTTGCTGGTTTAATTGCCATTCAATTACCAGAGCGCACTAAGAAAACTGCCGCACTGGAAACTAATTCATATCCTAGTTATAATTTATCTAATCAAGAAAACGATTTTAAAACTGTACATGGAGTAAAACAAGTAATTACTATTTCACCAGAAAGTAATGTGTTTGAAGCAGCACAATTGATGAAAAGTAAAAACATTGGTTCTTTACTTATTACAGATAATTCGCAGTTTCCTTTAGGAATAATTACTGATGCAGATTTGAGAAGAAAGATTGTGGCTGAAAATATTCAGCCATCTGCCGTTTTGGTAAAAGAGGTAATGAGTTCACCAGTAATTACTGTGAATGAAACCCCAAAAGCCAGTGAATTACTCATTTTAATGGCTCAAAAAAACATCAGACATTTTTGTGTAACCAAAGACGGAACCGACAAAAGTGAAATTTGTGGGATTATTTCAGAAAGAGACATAGTAGCTACACAAGGTAATAACCCTGCTGTAATCATTAGAAAAATTCAGCAAAGCAATAGTATACCCGCATTAAAGGCTTTAAGAGATACGACTGATGAACTATTACAAAGTTATTTGGAACAAGAAACTGCTCTACGCTTTGTTCTAGAAATTATCACTCAAATAAATGATGCTATTATAGATAAGGTGATAAGCTTAGCCATTCAAGAACTAGAAGCAAAAGGATTAGGTAAACCACCAGTATCATTTTGCTGGCTCTCTTTAGGAAGCGAAGGAAGAAAAGAACAATTGCTGCGAACAGATCAAGATAATGCCATTCTGTATGAAAATGTGCCAATAGAAAATAAAATTGATGAGGCAGAAGTAAACAAATACTTTCTTGAGTTGGGCAAAATGGTAACAGAAATGTTATTTGAAATCGGATTTGAAAAGTGCCCCGGTGATATAATGGCTTCTAACAAAGCTTGGTGCAGACCTTTAGAAAGCTGGAAACGACAATTTGAAAGTTGGATTTTAACACCTGAGCCAAATGCGTTGATGCACAGTAATATCTTCTTCGACTTTAGACCAGTTTATGGTAATGAACAATTGGCGATAGATTTACAAAATCACATCTTTGATTTAATTGATAAAGAAACTCGCTTTCTTACTTTCTTGGCTAATAATGCCATGCTAAATCCAACTCCGTTGAGTTTTTTCAGAAACTTTATTGTAGAAAAAAGTGGAAAGCATACCGACTTTTTCGACATTAAAGCCAGAGCCTTAATGCCTCTTTCAGATGCTGCCAGAGTTTTAGCCTATCATCATAAAATTCAATTGTATGGCAGTACTATTGAGCGTTTTACAGAGCTGATTAAACACGATAATAAAAATGCTGACATTTATTCAGAAGCTTGTATGGCATTTGAAATATTACTGAGAACTCGTGCAATCAATGCTTTTGAGCATCAAAATGCAGGTCGTTATATTGATATTAAAAAGCTCAATAAACTACAGAAACAAACCTTAAAGAATATTTTCTCTTTAACAGATAAACTAAAGAAAATTTTAAAGGTGAGGTTTAGAACTGATTTTATCAGATAAAAAAAGCCCTTTGCTAGTTGCAAAGGGCTTTTCTATAATATTTATAATAAATTACTTAATTACATCACAGGTTGATTTCTTGAATCTGCCAAACCTAAAACTGTTCTAATATCTTTATCACTTTCGATTTGAATTTTTTCTTTATCAAAAGAGAAATGATATTTAGGCATGGTCTGATTTTTTAGGTTTGAAAAATCTATTTGCTTAAACTTATCATTAGAAAATAATTGCAACCAACTATTATCACCATTAGAAACTATCGCAAACATTCTAGCTCCTTCATCAGGCACTAAACCTACTCTGTCCCAATCAGATTCAGGAAATTTAATTAGAGTTCGATTGTCTCCTAAAACCAAATACACAGACTTATCAACCATTTGACCTGTAAAACCTTTTTTATCTACTATAGGCCAATCGATATCAAATGTGGCTTCTACTACAATATTATCTTCTTGCTTCAACAAATAGTCATAATTGTAAATACCCATCTGATTCACTTTAAATGAGCGATAAATACCTGCCAATTTCTGTGCTTTTATTTCTTCTTCTTCTAAAGCTGCCAAAGCTTCATCATAGTTTTTCTTCCAATAA
>PBYL01000206.1 GCA_002729595.1 Thalassovita sp.
CTCCTTTTTGATCAATTACATTCAACTCCCAATTGTATTTTGTAGCGGCTTGTAAGTCTTCTCCATCATACAAAATATTGAGTGACTCATTAGATTTTACAGCACCGGTGTTCCAGACTTCATTGCCCCATTCGTCTTTTACGGTTAAGGTATAAGCTGTTTGGTAGTATCCTCGTTGGTTGTCTGTAGTTTTCATTTGCCAGCTAAATCGTGGCTGTTTAATATTTATTCCCAGTGGTGTTTCTTCGTACTCCACTTTCAGATTTTGCAGAGAAACCTGACTAAATCCATTTAATGAAATTAAAACCAGAATGAATGTGATAATTTGAACTTGTTTCATATTTACTTATCGTCTTTTATCCATTTAATTTAAATAATCACCACCAGAAATCACTCAAAAGCTACTTACTTTATGAGTATCCTTTTGGAAATTTCGTGAAACACATTATAAATTTTTACATAATAAATTCCTGCGTTGATGTCTGAGACATCCATTTTTGCAGACCCTTTTTTGCCAATACTCGATTTTAGTATTTTTCCAGATGTATCGAATAGATCTATAGTGAAATCGAGCAATTCAGTCTCAATCACCAATTGCTCATCAGTAGGATTTGGATAAATGATGCTGCTTTTAAGTATGCTTGTTTCTGTTGATAAAACATTCATTTGAATTATTCCCCACTCAAAAACTTCCCAACCATCAATGTAATCTCGATTGCAAATTACAGGTTGGTAGCCGTCTTCTGCACTTACAAACAAATCGTTGCTGCCACGCAAGCCCATTTTACCGTTTCCCAAATTAATAAAGGTAAATTTCTCTGAATCTCCGATAGAATCACTACTACAAATTAGTTGGCTTGTTTCAGTATTCATGCTCATGTAATTCCCATTAAAATCCATAAAAGCGACTTTTCCATCACCTGCATTTACGAGTTCAAAAATTCCACTTGTGCTATAAGTACTACTGTTACAAGACATGGGTGTTCCATCGCCTCCTGATCGCAGATAAGTATCATTATAACCTTTAAGCCAAATCGAATTACCATAAGGCGGATAGGTAATTGTATCTGCTGTTTGTGCCGAAACTGTATTGATCAAAGTTGTATTTCTTCGGAAATTTGGAGTAGTAAACTGCTGCCATTTGCTGGCTATATCTTCAAAAGAATCGTAGTGGATATCGGGTGATGGATTGGTATTTTTATCATAATATCCCCAGTTTTCAATCGGACTGTCTGTTCTTTTGGTTTTATAAGCCCAGTTAGACCAAGAGATATTTAGCGCATTTACCCCGTTCAAATACTTCTCCCACAAATCGGGGAAGTTCCAAAAATTAAATTCTCCGGCCAGTATCGGTACATTCCAAATATGTTGGTGGTTGGCCATATCTCGCAAAACCGCATCTATAAAGCCACTTTGCGAATCGTAATTTGTTTTGTCTTCATTGTAATGATGCACTTGATAGAGCACATTTTCCCAACCGTAATAATCAGGAGCAACTACATAACTAAACCCGGGAAAAGCTCCTATCGAAATAATATGGTCTTGGTCAATCGCCCTTATTTCTTGATAAAGTGTATTGTAAAATGCATGTATCGGATAGGTATTTTGATCTGAACTGAAAGGTTCATTCATTGGGTCGTAAGCAGCTACTGTGGGATTATCTTTAAAATGTGTAGCCAATGCCTTCCAAATATCAATGGTCATTTGTTGGTAGGTGGTATCTGTCCAAAGCTCATTGGCATAAGCCTGCCCACTGGTGATAAATCCATTTAATCCACCCGGTGCACCATGTAAATCGAGAATTACATACATATCTCTTTCGGCACATTCGGCCACTACCCAGTCTAACTGATCGAAACCATGTGGCTTAATAGTACCATCATTGTACATAATCTCCATCCAATAAAAAGGCACTCGAACCATATTCATTCCCATTGATTTTATGCTGTCTAGATCAGATTCTGTAATCCAAGTTTCTTGATAGTAATTGAGCAAAGAGTCCATCCCATCTTCACCAAATCTTAAAATCAATGAGTTTCTCACAGAATAATCATCTTCCATGTAAAGGTTAAATTCTGCAATTGACCAATAATTCTCATTGGCTGTACCTGTTTGCGTAATTTTCACATATCGCTTATAGTAGATGTTTGAAAGTTGCACGAATATATTTTCAGTAGTACCCGTTCCAGTCGCTACTGTTTCCCAAGAGCTAGAATCCTCAGAAACTTCGATCACATATCCTCTGGCATAATCGCCAGTAAATGAACCAGCTTCAAAAGATACCCGATTGAAAATGACATTTTCTTGCATATCGACTATAAAATATTGCGAGCTATCTGCCAATTGAGCCGCGCCGTTACTCCATCGAGTATCTAAATCTCTGTCGAACACGCTTTGCAAATTGGATTCATAAAAGGTGGAAGAAGCACTTGCCACCCATTGACTTCTGTTGAGTGAGCCAGTTCCTAAAGGGCACATCCAATACTCCATACTCAGCCAAGAACCAAGATTGGTTCCTCTCAACATCACTGTATCGCCTGTTCCATAGTTATTTCTTAACACTGTGCCATCTGCTTTTAGAAAATCTGTAGATGTAATCTGTGCGGGTGTTGAGGTGCAATACCACATCGAAATTGCCAGTAAAACACAGATGGATGATAGTTTCATTTTCATTATTACGTGTTCTTTATCGGTAAAAAATATAGCATTAGATGCTATTTGGTTAGTAATTTTATTTCTCTATTTGGAGCTAAACTTTTCGTGGTTTTCATTACCAGTTTAGTATCTGATAAATTGAGTTTTGTTGAAAGAGGAAGACTTTGAACAGAGTTGCCCACAAAAATCTCATAAGTCCCTTGCTCCGTTACCCAAGCAGATTTATCTGGATCGAAGGAAGCATAGTCTTTAGGAGAAAGTTCAAATTTGATAGTTTCACTTTTGCCGGATTGAATCGTGTTGGTTTTCTTAAAAGCTCTTAGTTCTTTGTCGGGCTTTGTTAAGTTGGTTTGTGGAGATGCTATATATACTTGAACAACTTCTTTCCCTGCTACTTTCCCCGTATTCTCTATTTTACAAGTGATTGAAATGCTACCATCATTTCCCATTTTGGCTTCTAAATCAGAAAACTCGAATTGGGTGTAAGACAAACCATAGCCAAAAGGAAATGAAACAGGCACATCAAAGCTTTCGAAGTATCTGTAACCTACAAAAATATCCTCCTCATAAACCACTTCCGATTCCACACCAGTAAATGGATTTGGATAAGGATTGTCTACCAATTCTACACCCGGAAAATTTTTAGAAGAATAAGCATCTTTGTAATAAACAGGGAAGGTCATGGGTAATTTACCAGAAGGATTCATCTTACCAGAAATGATATCAGCAATGGCATTGCCACCTTCTTGTCCCGGTTGCCAAACAAGTAAAATAGCATCGGCAAATTGCTTCCAAGAAGCAGTTTCAACCACACCACCAACATTAAGTATTACAACAAATTTCTTATTCTGCTGATGATAAGCTTTTGAAATATGCTGTATCAGCTTTTTTTCCTCTTCAGAAAGGTAAAAGTCATAGCCTTGTTTTCTATCGTAAAATTCTCCCGAAGTTCGATTGAGGGTAAAAATGCCAATTTGTGTTTGCTTGGCGATTTCATTTAAAGTGTCTTCTGTAAAAGTTTTTTCTGGTAAAATTTCGTCTGGCCCAAATGACCATGCTTTGGGTGGTCGCTTCGCTTTTTCGTCTTCGATAAACTTGGTATATGTTTCTTGTAATGATTCTGAAAAGGAAAAGTTTTGATGTTTCAATCCATCTAAAATTGAGATTGAATAAGCCTTGTTTACATTGCCGCTACCTGTTCCTACTGCAATGGTTTCGTAAGAACCGATTCCAAACAATGCGATTTCTCCCTTTGAATTTTTTAAAGGCAAAGTAGCTTGTTCATTTTTCAAAAGAATAATTCCTTCGGTGGCTGCTTTTTTGGCGAGTGTTTTACTTGTTTCTAAATCGGGTGAACCACTTGGTTGGTAGCCAAGAAAAGTGGGCGTTTTTTTATAAATATTCAGGATCGAAGCTACATTCTTGTTTAATTCAGTTTCTGAGAGTTTCCCTTCTTTTACTGCATTTACAATAAAACCTTTGTGTGAAGGTGTACCAGGCATGAGTAAGTCGTTACCTGCTTTTAATTGTTCAGATACATGCTCACCAGCAAACCAGTCTGTTAAAACAAAACCCTTAAATTCCCACTCTTCTCTTAGAATGGTAGTGAGTAAATCTTTACTTTCTGATGCGTAAACACCATTTACTTTGTTGTAAGCAGACATTACCGTCCAAGGTTGAGACTCTTTTACTGCAATTTCGAAACCTCTCAAATAGATTTCTCGCAAAGCACGCTCACTAAGAATTGCATTTACCCTACTCCTATTGGTTTCTTGATTGTTAACTGCAAAATGTTTGATAGAAACGCCAATACCTTTAGACTGAACGCCATTGGTAAAAGCGGCTGCCATCTTACCAGATAGATAAGGATCTTCTGAATAATACTCGAAATTTCTGCCGCCAAGTGGATTCCGATGAATGTTTAATGCAGGAGCCAATAATATGTCTACTCCGTACTCTTTGGCCTCTTCGCCAAAAGCCTCTCCTACTTGCTGCATCAGTTCTAAATTGAAAGTGGATGCTAGCATAGTAGCTACTGGAAAAGCTGTTGCAAAATAGGTTTTGTCTGGGGTGCTTGTTCTATGTGGATTAATTCTTACACCCGCAGGGCCATCTGCAAAAACTACTTTTTTTATACCTAATCTATCTACTGGCAGACTTGTACCTGCTGCTCCCGGAACTTTGTCTTCCGTTTCACCAACTCCGGTTGCCCCACCTTCGGAATAGGCTTTTTCCATTTCGCTGCCAACTACTAGTTTTTCTTTCTCTTCGAGAGTTAGTTTTTCGATGGTTGCATTTACATCGATACTTTTTTGCGCATAAGATTTACTTGCCCAAAGTAATATGATTAAGAAGCAGTATTTTAGTTTCATCATGATAGTGTCTTGTATTCAATTGCTGGTTTTTTAGACATGATTCTCTCAGGCTAATTCAATAATTAGCTTAAAAAAGAGTGTGAAAGCTTCTGCAAAGTGTGAACTCTACAGAAGCTTTATCATCATTTAGTATCCCGGATTTTGATCGTCTTGACTGATTTCTGAATTTACCCTAATTTCTCGTTGAGGGATTGGGAACAACAATCTATCAGTAGACATTTGGTATGAGCCTGATACAGGATCGACTCCTTCTGGATAATAATAGGTTACAGGGTCTGCAAGAATATTGGCAAAGTGAGCCGTCATAACTTCTACGGCATTATCTGTTCTCACTAAATCTAACCAACGTTTATTTTCAAATGCTAACTCAATGCGTCTTTCATGCAGAATCAGTTCTCTCAACTCAGCTTGATCTGTAGTTGTAATTGCTTCTAAACCAGTTCGGGTATGCGCATGTACCATGTTTAAATAATCTAGTGCATCACCTTTACCTTGCTCATTTTTAGCTTCGGCAATCATCAATAGAACTTCTGCATAGCGATATACCGGCCAATCATCATTGGTATTCGGCGCAATGTCTGCTCCATGCACATATTTTTTCACATATGGAATATTCTCATAACCATCACCCGTATAAAAACCAATAGAAGCATCTAATCTTAAATCACCTTCGTCATAAGCAGCTACCATTTCTGGTGTGGGAATATTCCAACCTGCATAAGAGTTTGTACTTCCACTTGGAAAACCCTCAATCACTCCGGGATCAGACAATATTGGTAAAAAGTTATAGGCAAAATTACTAGCAGAACTTGCTGTAGGATCATCAGTATACTGGATCTCAAAAATAGATTCTGCATGATTTTTATTTGAAGGTTCGAAAATGGCCGCATAATCATCGAGAAGTGAATAGCCAGTTACCTTCAATAAAGTCTCTTCTGCCTTTGCCCATTCTTCTTGTACTAAATAGATATTTCCAAGTAAGGTATAGGCAGCTCCATTGGCAACAAAACCTGCATCTTGATCTGCACTGGCAGGTAAAAGTTCAGCAGCTAAAGTTAAGTCTTCGATTATCTGAGTGTAAATCGTTTCTGTAGCCACTCGTGGACTTGCAGTTTCTTCGTAAGAAGTTGGAGGAGTTAATACCAGTGGAACATCTCCGAAATACTGGATTAAATCAAAATAAGCAAAAGAACGCATAAACAAGGCTTGTCCTTTAAAATTATCTTTCTGAGTTTGGTCGAAATCTGCTTCGTCTATGGCTTGGAGAATTTGATTGGCTCTACCAACTAAGATATAGTTATTCTCGTATTTATTTGCCACAGCACCGCCGTTTGCATCATCTACGAATTGGTCTACATACTCTCTGTCTGCATAACCTCTGTTGCCTTGGTTGTAAATAAAAATAGTATTATCTGATCGCATTTCACCCATTGCCCAAGCACCATAATCTGCCAAACCAGAACCAAATAAAGTTCTTAAAGGCACATACATACCAATTACTGCTTGCTCAAAATCTGTTTCAGTTTGATAAAAATCTTCTGCTGAAACAACAGTTTCTGGTAAGTTAGTTAGAAATTCATCTTTGCAAGCATACATCGAAAATGTGCTTACAATTAAAAGGATATATATAAATCTGTAATTCATCATTTTCATAATTAAAGTTTTACCATGTCATATTTACACCCAATGTAAAGGTTCTCGGAACCGGATAAGTAGTTACATCAGCACCAGAGTATAGCCCCACTGCGGCAGATACTTCTGGATTTCCACCAGGATAATCTGTAAATACAAATGCTTGTTGCACACTCAAATAGGCTCTAAATGCCTTAAAGACTTTTACTTTATTAGCAGGGAGTGTGTAACCTAGTGTGATGTTTTTAATAGTAAGATAAGAGCCATCGTAAACAAATTTTGAACTGAACCAGTCTCTCTCTGGACCTGTAGTACCAGATTTTGTAGTTCCATATCTACCATTTCCAGGGTCTTCTGGCGATCTCCATCTGTTTTGCACATCGCGAACTACATTAAATGAACCATCTAGGTTGCCAGTAAATCTTTCGCTGATATTTGCAATCTTATTACCGAAAGCACCTTGTGCCACTATAGATAAGTCGAAGTTTTTGTAAGCGAATGTGTTTGTAAAACCAATGGTAAATTTAGGTGCTGTGTTACCAATATAAGTTTTGTCTCTATCATCATTGGTAACTGTTCCATCACCATCTACATCTTTAAATCGAATAGTGCCTACATCAGAACCTTGGTGTTTGGGTAGTGCATCATATTCTTCCTGATCTTTATAAACTCCTTCCCAAATTAATCCATAAAGTTGTCCGAGTGGTTGACCAACTTCTGTAATCGTGTAATCACCATAAATCGCTGCATTGGCTGTACCAAGTTTAACTGCTTTGTTTCTGTTTAGTGAAACATTAAAATCTGTATTCCATGCAAATGGGCCAGTAAAGTTTTTGGTTCTCACAGCTACTTCATGTCCCCAAAATTCAAGCTCGCCCACATTGGTGGCAAAATTATAGAAACCAGAAGATATAGGAATTTCAACTGTGTATAACAGATTGTCTGTTACTTTTCTGTAGTAATCATAGGTAAGGGAAATTCTATCATCAAACAAACCAAAATCAACACCAATATCCCATTGTTTTGTGGTTTCCCAACCAAGTTCTGTGTTATTTAATCCATCCACACTTTTACCACTTAAATACACATCGTTAAATGGATTATTGGTATTTACCATGTTGGCGTATTGGGTATAGTTACCAATGTTATTATTACCTGTAATACCATAGCTAGCTCTTACTTTAGCAAATGAAACAGGCGTTAAACTTTGCATAAAGGCTTCGTCTGAAATAACCCAACCTGCTGAAACTGAAGGAAAACTACCCCATCTGTTATCAGAACCAAATTTAGAAGAACCATCTTGACGAATTGCTGCAGAAATGATGTATTTATTTTTAAAGCTATAATTGATTCTACCTACAATTGAAGCCAAACTCCATTCTTGTATGTCGGTTGAACCAGTAATGGTTTTGGCTGCATTTAATGTTTGCACTTCGTTATCTGGAAAGCCAGTACCTGTCATGGTGCCAGTTTCTGAGCGAGCAGCTTGTGAAGTGTAACCAGCCAATACATCAAAACTATGATCGCCAATGGTGTTGCTATAACTCAATGTATTTTCGAACATCCAAGAGTAAGCATAACTATTAGCATGTGAGCCACTTATGCGGGAAGCATCTGCTTCATTTGGTGGATTAAATAAGCTACCTGCTGTAGATGGATAAAAAGAATCACTCACAGTATTACCTAAATCTACACCTATTGAGCTTTTGTAAACTAAGTTTTCAAGAATACTCACCTCTGCAAAAGCATTGGATA
>PBYL01000207.1 GCA_002729595.1 Thalassovita sp.
CGCACACCAGGGCTGATATTTGACGATTGGTCTGATGATATCCTCCCATTCAACCATCAAAGCCAAATTCAAGCACGTCAGGCAAGAACTCACCATGTCTCCAAAGTAGTCTTCAGGTCTAAACTCATTAGCTGGATACAAGTCTGATCTACCAATGAACTGGACAAAGCAGATGCCCGTGGTATATATAAGAATTGCCAGCAACACACCTAACCATGTCATGGAACTTACGGAAGCCAATATACCATCCAGAAGCATTGCCAACTGGCGCTTCATCCTCAGCAATTTCAAGATCCTCGCCAGCCGGACAAGCTTCAGCACTGATAGGAAGCCAAGCTCCTCCATCTCGTCCGCACTCAGTATGATGCTCAGGCACCAATTGTCCACCACGGCAACTATAACAATGATAGCATCCATAATGTTTGCCTTGGAAGAGAAATATCCCTTCAGACCAAGACAATACAGTTTTAATATCATCTCCAATGTAAGCTATATTTTCGTAACCAATGTGTAAGGCTTCACACCATTCTCTCAAAACTTCGATCTTTGGGCGGGTACCAACAGATAGCCATTTTATGCCTAATAAGTCAGCTCGCCTTTGTATCAGTTTTTTGTTAAAACCAGAACTGATAATGCCAACTGGAAAATCTTCTTTTGTAATTGCTCGTATGGCAAGTCCGTCTTTTGTATTAAACTTTTTAAATTCGTCTCCTTGTTCAGAGTAATACATTCCACCATCTGTCATTACTCCGTCGATATCCACTATAAATAGTTTAATCTCTTTTGTATTAAATGCTTCGAGTAATTGGTAATCTTTACTGATGAGTTGATCGATGGGAACTTCTAAAAGGTTAGCTAATTTAATTGCCTGATCAAGATAGAGATTTAGCTTTTTGTATGAAGATTCAGAAAACTTTTTATCAAGAATTTTCTCAGCTTCCGGAATTTTATCCTCTTCTTTTTTTAAAAAAAATATAAGATTATGTTTAAATAAAGAATCGTTTTGCATAAAGCACTATTGTTAAAATCAGATTTAATTTAATAACAAAGGATAATGAGTAAGCTAAAATTCGGATTTGAATTTGACTAAATATATTGATCAGAATTAGTTGCAAACTTAAAAGGCAATTGCTTAAAAGCAGCAAGTTTTTTTAAAATAGTTGAAAAAAAGAAATATCAGAAATTTAATTAGCCTAAAAGTGTAATTAGCTCGCATTATTAACAAAAAGGCAACAAAAAAACGGCATCTGATACAGGTGCCGTTTTTAGCAGGAAGTATTCTGGGTTTTAACCAGAATAGGATTTATATGATTCTATTAAAGCTTAATCAACATTATCGTGTAGGAAACGGTTGTTTCCTAAAATCTCATTATTGTCATTTAAACGGTAACGAGAAACGTTGTCTTCTGATGAATGTGGATCCTTCTTTAACTCAACCCCTCTTCTCAAATAGGCAGGAGTTTCCTGCTTATCCTTCAATTCATCATTACTCATTTCGTTGACTGAACGTAGTGCGCCTAATTTCTCACTTCTTGCTCGATATTGGGCTTCCAACCTTTTTTTTTTCTGTTCTTCAGTCTCCTCTTTTACGATTTCGTAGTCGCCGTCTAGCTCAAATACAATCTTCTCTTTTTCTTCTTTCTTTCTCAAAAACTCTTCGATATCGTCGTCGTCATCGTCTCTACCTACTTTATCGAAAAAGTCTTCAGATGGAGAGTTTACTTTCATTTTAACTTTGTTGCTCTCAAGGTCGATCACTTTTCTGCTACTTCTTTGATCAGTTTCGTCGAACCCCGTTGCAATTATGGTAACGTTAATTCCATCACCTAAAGAAGCATCAGTAGCCTGACCAAAGATGATCTCAGCATCTTCTCCAGCTTGCTCTTGGATGTATCCAGTGATTTCCTCTAACTCGTCCATTTGGAACTCGTCTTCGTTACCCACCACAATGCTAAGTAAGATATAACTAGCACCGTAAATATTAGTATTGTTAAGCAATGGAGAAGTAATAGCTCCTTCTGCTGCTCTTCTTGCTCTGTTTTCGCCTTCTGTAGTTGCAGAACCCATAACTGCTGCACCAGAGTCTTTCATTACTGTTTTAACATCTTCGAAATCGACGTTGATGTTACCAGCAACTGTGATGATCTCAGCAATAGATTTTGCAGCTCTACTCAACACGTTATCTGCCTGACCAAAAGCTTCTTTCATGGTAGCTTTACCATAAACTTCTCTCAATTTATCATTCAAGATAACTAGTACAGTATCGCAGTGCTCTCTTAAAGTATCAACACCAGCATCTGCTCTTCTAGATTTTGGCTTACCCTCAAAACTGAAAGGACGAGTAACTATACCTACAGTAAGAATACCAAGATCTTTAGCAATTTCTGCAATTACAGGAGCTGCACCAGTTCCGGTTCCACCACCCATACCAGCAGTAATAAATACCATTTTGGTATTGTCTTCTAAAATCTTTCTGATCTCTTCTTTAGATTCGATAGCTGCTTTCTCTCCTACTTCAGGATTAGCACCAGCACCTAAACCTTCTGTAAGGTCAGTTCCGATTTGAATTTTATTGTTAACAGGACTAGTTTCTAGCGCCTGCTTATCTGTGTTGCAAATAAAGAATTCTACCCCTTGTATACCTTGGCGAAACATGTGATTAACTGCGTTACCGCCGCCACCACCGACACCTATAACTTTAATAATTGATTTACCTGAAGAGGGATTTGCGAACTCGTATGTTGTTTCTCCCATTGTTCAATAATTTATAATATTTTAAAAAATGATTTTAATAACTTTTAATCTTAAATGTGTATTAGGCACATAGCTGACTAGTACATAGATTTATCGTCGTAATCGTCGATGAGTAAATCTTTGGTCTTTTTAAGGAAAGATGAGAAAAGATCTCCACCTGAAAGTTTAGCAGGTGCTTTTTGAGAACTGTTTACATATCCTCCTGAGAATACCTCCGCATCTCTATCGTCGATCGATTTAAACCCTGCTAGTACTAGACCTATAGCGGTAGCATACAAAGGGTTTTTAACTTCTTCGATTTTACATTTTCCTAGGTGCTCGTTCGGGTAACCGATACGTGCATCAAGTCCGGTTTTGTATTCAAAAAGTTGTTTTAGATTCTTAAGCTGAGAACCTCCACCTGTAATTACAATACCTCCAGCAAGTCTATTTTGATAGCCAGAACGCTCGATTTCAAGCATTACCAAATCGATAATTTCTTCCATTCTTGCTTCTATAATGTAAGCAAGGTTTTTAATAGAAATCTCTTTTGGCGGTCTGTTTCTTAAGCCTGGAATTGAAACTACTTCGTTTTCAGCAGTTTCAGCAGCTAAAGCACTACCAAATTTCACTTTAAGTAACTCTGCCTGATTTTGCATTACAGCACAACCCTGCTTAATATCAGATGTGATGATATTACCTCCGAAAGGAATTACAGAAGTATGTCTGATGGTTCCGTCGTAGAAAATTGCAATATCAGTTGTTCCACCTCCAATATCAACCAATGCGATTCCAGCTTCTTTCTCCTCTTCACTCAAAACAGATAAGCTAGAGGCCAAAGGCTCAAGTATCATGTTTTCTATATCCAGATCAGCTTTCTCAACACACTTTTTGATGTTTCTTATAGAGTTTGTATGTGCAGTAATAATATGGAAGTCTGCTTCCAATTTTACTCCCGACATACCTACCGGATCTTTAATATTTTCTTCGTAATCCACTGTGTAATACTGAGGCATTACGTGGATTATCTCCGAACCAGGTTCGGTAACAATTCTGTACATGTCATTGGTTAATCGATGTACGTCTTCAGCAGTTATTTCGTCGTCATTGCTTTTGCGAGTAATGCTTCCGTGATGCACAGAGCTTTTGATATGCTTACCAGCAATACCCACGTTTACTAGTTTGATATCAGTCTTGCTTGTTTCTTCAGCCTCTTTAATAGATGCCAGAATACTTGCCACGGTTTTACCGATATTTCTAACAGTGCCTTCTTTTACACCGTCTGAAACAGCTTTACCCAAACCAAGTACTTCTAGCTTACCGAATTCATTCATCCGGCCTACTATAGCACAAATTTTAGTGGTGCCAATGTCGAGACCTACAACTAATTTGTCTTCCTGCATAATATTGACATTTAATGATTAAAAGTTTTGATAGTTATTGTCTAAATGATGCAGTTGATGTTTAAGTCAATTCCACCATTTATGTTAATTAAGTTATAGTATGGATTCTTGCTTACCTACAGACAATTTGACCATTGTACTGTACTTTTACCAGTCGATAAGCCCCCCAGCCCTTTTTGGGGATGATTTCGTTATAAAATATTTTCATTTTGTTAAACTTCTTCTCGAAGTTTCCGAAGTAGCCAAACTCAAACAGATGCTGCCCAACCTGAGGGTAAATTGTAACCTCAAAATCTTTATCAACATCTAGCATTGCCACTTGCGGATTCCAAAATTCATCAGCTTTGATGTAGTCTATAAAATCATAAAAATCCTGACCTACCTTAGAATCCATAAAACCCGGACTCATAAGGCTATCTGCACCTTCTCCTGAAATCACCATTACTCTGGCAGAAAAGTTATCAGACAGTTCAATTATCTTCTTCTCTTTATTGATATATGCACCTTTGCCATTGTTTCCCATTAGTCGAGCTATTGGTTGCTCTTGAGCTATATCAATAATAATGTTACCTTTCAGGTCTCTAGAAACCTGCGCATCCAAAATAAAATCTTGTTGCTCTAAGGCCTTTTCAATCATTTTAAGCTGCATATTGCTAACCCTTCTACTCGGGTTATCCAATTTCAGACTGTCAATAATTTCTTTTACATTCTCTTTACTCACAAAGAAGTTTCCGCTGTCGTCATCTACATTAATTATGATCGTATCGTCTCCAAGAATTGGGTAGCGATAGAAAATATATCCTGCTGCAATAAGCACTAGACTTACCGCCAGAATTATGTTAATCGTAGTGAATTTCTTCGGAAATTTCATTCTGTTTATCTTTTATTCCTAAGCTTCAAAAATTTGTTTAATTGGTTCAATAAATCGATCGATATTACCAGCTCCAATTGTAACCAAAAGCTCCGGTTTGGTCTTTTCTATCATATCGAGCAATTCATCGTCTTTTATCATTACCTTTTCATCACATTTTACATTTTTAAATATGATGTCTGATGTAACACCCGGTATCGGCTCTTCTCTTGCAGGATAGATATCCAACAAAATAAGAGAATCTGCTAGCGACAAACTTTCGGCAAAACCATCGGCAAAATCTCTGGTTCTACTGAACAAATGCGGTTGAAAAATAGCAGTCAGTTTTTTGTTAGGGTATAATGCTTTTACTCCGCTCAAAAAAGCCTGAACTTCAGTTGGGTGATGTGCATAATCATCTATGTAAATTTTGTCTTCTGTACTTACCACAAAATCAAATCTGCGTCTAACACCCGAATAAGCTGCTACTGCTTTTCTTATTTTTTCTGGCTGCAAACCAATACTTAAAGCTGCTGCTACTGCTGCAGCCATGTTCATCATATTATGTTCGCCCGGCATGTTTAATTCTAGATCGGTAATATCATCCATAGAATCATCTTCTGAATTATTTACCAAATCGAAAATTACACCTTGCCCGTTAGGTCTTACATTCTCTACAGCATAATCTCCAATACCCAAACCAAAGGTTCTGATGTTGGTATTTGCCTGTAACTTTCTTACAATCTCAGGAGCAGCACCTTTTCTAATAAAAAGTTGACCTTCTCCTTTAATATTTCCGATAAAGTCGATAAATGCTTCTTTCAAGTTTGCATCATCTCCATAAATATCTAGATGATCTGGCTCTACAGAAGTAATTACTGCTATATCCGGATTGAGTGTTAAGAAAGATCTATCGTATTCATCAGCTTCTACCACTAGCACTTGCTCTTCGAGATCTGCATTACTCATTAGTAAATTAGACTCAAAGTTTTTAGCTATACCTCCCACAAAAGCAGAACATGGCTGCCCTGTATGATGAAGCATATGCGCCAACATAGAAGATGTTGTTGTTTTACCGTGTGTTCCTGCGACTGCTACAGTAAAAAATACTGTAGAAATTAAACCTAATACCTGAGAGCGTTTCATTACATGGTAACCAGCATCTCTCAAAAAGTTAAGCTGTTTATGATCTACCGGAACTGCCGGTGTAAATATTATCAAACTAGATTTGTCATTATCCAGCACTTCTTCTGGAATCAGACTTACTTTATCATCAAAATGCACAGGAATACCTTCTTTTTCCAATGCATCTGTTAAAGCGGTTTGTACTTTATCGTAACCCCATACTTCTCTGCCATTCGCTTTGAACCAACGGGCTAGGGCACTCATTCCAATGCCGCCAACACCTATTAGGTAAACTTGTTCAATATTTTGCAGATTTAAACTCATAAGTTTTAATTATGCCATTTTCATTTTATCTGAAGTTAGTTTTACGATCTCTTTGGCGATATCCATTGCTGCATGGGGTTTCGCCAGTTTCTTTATATTTTGAATCATTTGATTCTTTTTGTCTTCATTTTCAACCAGATCGATAATTTCATCCTGCAATTTTAATTTAGTTTCTGAATCTGACAACATTACAGCTGCATCTTCTTTCACTAATGCCATTGCATTTTTTGTTTGATGATCTTCTGCCACATTTGGAGAAGGTATTAATATTGCTGGTTTACCTGCCAAGCACAACTCAGAAATACTCAAAGCACCTGCTCTCGACACAACCATATCTGCACATGCATAAGCCAAATCCATACGGCTTATAAATGCATTTACCCACAGCCCTTTCGCCTCACTATCTAGTTGTTGCTTAATAGATTCGTAATAAAATTTACCTGTTTGCCAGATTAATTGAATCCCTCTATCGAGCAAGTTTTTGTAGATGCTCAATAAACCTTCGTTAATCGTTCTGGCTCCTAAGCTTCCTCCTATCGACAACACTACTGGTTTTTCTGGATCAAGATTGAAATACTCAAATGCTTCTGCTTTCAACTTATCCAAACTGCCTATGTCTTTTCTTACCGGATTCCCCAGAAACATAATTTTGTTTTTAGGGAAGTACTGCTCCATTCCAGGATAAGCCACACAAATTTTAGCAGCTTTGCTCGAAAGCATTTTGTTGGTTAAGCCTGCATAGCCATTTTGCTCCTGTATAAGCGTAGGTATTTTTTTATTCTGCGCTTTTCTCAAAACTGGTGCACTGGCATAACCTCCTACTCCAACTACTACATCCGGCTGAAAACCATTAATTATTCTGCCTGCTTCATTTAAGCTTTTAAGTAGTTTAAATGGAACACTCAGGTTTTTTAAAGTGAGTTTCCTTTGTAAACCACTTACAGGCAAAGCCTTAATATTATATCCTGCTTGTGGTACTTTTTCCATCTCCATTTTTCCCTCTGCACCAACAAACAGAATTTCAGTTTCGGAGTCCATATCTTTTAAAGCATCAGCAATAGCAATAGCCGGATAGATATGTCCGCCAGTGCCTCCACCGCTAATGATTACTTTAATATGTTCTCCTTTATTTGTCAATTTCTTCTTGTGTTTTTCTAATTTACATTGCGTTATTTCTGCTTATTTCTCTTCTTTTCAGGTTTCTTCTTAAAGAATCATCTTCTCCAAGTTCCTCTGTTCTACTCACACTTAGCAACATTCCGATCGACATACCAGTGAATAAAAGTGAGGTACCTCCCATGCTTAGCAATGGCAATGGTAAACCTGTAGTTGGTAATACTCCCACCACAACTCCCATGTGGATGAATGCCTGTAATACCAAGCTAAATGTAAGTCCCGCCGCCAGCAAACCACCAAAGGCCCGTTGGCTATTACTCACAATGAGCATTCCCCGATAGAGAATAATTAAGAATGCAGCAATAATTACAATTGCACCCAACATTCCGTATTCTTCCACGATAATGGCGAAGATAAAATCTGAATATGGGTGAGGTAAAAAGTTTTTAGCATCGCTGTTACCAGATCCTTTACCAAACATCCCACCAGTGGAAACTGCTAAAAATGCCTGTTCAGATTGGAATGATACTTTATTATTCATAAAAGAGCTTAACCTGCTGCTTACAGTGTCTTTTCTTTGTCCGAAAGTGAAAGCAAATGCACCTGCCATAGCTCCTACTACTAGCATCATACCCAAGTATTTTACTGGAACTCTACCAATAAAAAACAGTAGTAAAATAGTTAAGAACAGAATTGATGCACTAGACCAGTCAGTTAAACCAATTAATCCGCAAACTATACCACTCCAAATCAACATTGGGTTAATTGCTTTCTGGTCGTCTCTAATTCTCATCTGTCTCTTAGAAAGCATACTCGCCACGTTTGAGATCAAAGCCAACTTAGCAAAATCTGAAGGCTGGAATGAAAAACTAGTAAAAGGAATTACAATCCATCTTGATGCGTCGTTGATATTCTCACCAAAACGCCAAGTAATAATTAACAATGGTATAGATGCTAGCAATGCGTATCTTGATAATCTTGAATAGAAGCGATAATCGATTCTATGTGCGAAAAACATAGCAACAAAGCCTAAAATAATTAGGAATGTATGCTTCACAAGAAAGTGCTCAGTATCACCATCTGCACTTCTAAAAGCCAAGTTCCCGGTAGCACTATAAACCACCAATATACTAATTAGAGAAAGGATGATACTGACTGCCCAGATCACCTTATCACCTTGTAAGTATCTATAAATGCTGCCTGTTGCGTGTTCTTCTATTTGCATATTTTTATCTTTTACAACCTGCTACAATATGTTGATTAATTTTCTTTCAATTTTTTTTTTAAAAGAACTGAGATTCTCTGCTACTGCCTTCTTAAACTTATCACCTCGATCTTCATAATTCTTAAAGAGGTCGAAGCTGGCACAAGCCGGAGAGAGCAAGACTACGTCTCCTTTTTCACCTAGATGATAAGCCGTAAGTACAGCATCATTTATATCTTCAGTTTCATATATAAAGCTCACAGTCTCACTGAAAGCTGTTTTTAATTTCTCGTTGTCTTTACCCAAGCAGATAAGCCCTTTTACTTTGACTTTTACTAACTCGGCAATTTCACTGTAATCGTTCCCCTTGTCTATGCCACCAGCAATCCAAATAAGTGGATTTTTAAAAGCATCAAGCGCATATTTTACAGCGTCTACATTTGTCGCTTTCGAATCGTTTATAAAAGCAATTCCATTTATCGTATCTGTAAGCTCTAGTCTATGAGCTACATTTTTAAATGTTTTTAGCGAATCTTTCAACACAGTGTAATCGATGCCTAATCTGGTTGCAGCCAATAATGCTGCACTCATATTCATGGCATTGTGCTTTCCTTTTAATGGTAATTCATCAAAGGTTAACCAGTTATTTCCAGCACCTTCTGGCTGATCGAACAATGCTGAGAAAAATGCCGGAATCAACAATTCCTCATCTCTCACAAAAGCTTCTGAGAAACTCTCTTGCCACATTTTTAAATCACTGTTGTGGTTAATTTCTTTGGCAATAAGCTCATCATCTGCATTGTAAATCAGTGTATCGCCTTGCAGCATGTTTTCAAATATTCTGAATTTTGCTTTGGCGTATTGATTTACATCGTAATTATATCTGTCCAAATGGTCTGGGGTGATGTTTAGGAGCAATGCCACTTGCGGTCTAAAAGTGTGGATATCATCTAGTTGGAAGCTACTAATTTCCAACACGAAGTAATCGTAATCTCTTTCAGCGAGTAAGCGTGCAAAGCTAGTTCCTATATTCCCGGCTAAAGCCACATCAAAACCTGCTTCTTTCAATAAATGATAAGTAAGCAAGGTGGTAGTGGTTTTACCATTGGTACCTGTAATTGCTACAATTTTTCCTTTTGTATATCTAGAAGCAAAGTCTATTTCTGAACTGATTTTGATACCAGCATTTCTCAATTTCTGTATCATGCCAGCCTTCTCAGGAATACCCGGACTCTTAATTACCTCATTAGCAGAAAGAATCTCATCTTCAGAATGCCCATTTTCTTCATAATTAATTTTATGTTTATTGAGCTCTTCTTTAAACTTAGGTGCAATCATACCAGCATCAGATACAAATACTTCGTATCCGAGTTTTTTAGCCAGAATAGCAGCTCCTATTCCACTTTCGCCTGCGCCTAATATGATTACTTTTTCTTTCATTTTAGATGTATTTATCTGATCTTAAGTGTAGCCAATGCTGCAATACCCAGCAATATCCCCACGATCCAGAATCTGGTTACAATCTTTGCTTCATGAATTCCTTTTTTCTGATAATGGTGATGAATCGGCGACATTAAAAATATCCTTCTTCCTTCACCGTATTTTTTTCTTGTGTATTTAAACCAAGACACCTGTAAAATCACAGACATATTCTCGATAAAAAATATCCCGCACAAGATCGGTAACAATAATTCTTTTCTAATAATGAGTGATAAAACTGCGATTACTGCACCGAGCATCAAACTTCCTGTATCTCCCATAAATACCTGCGCAGGGTAAGAGTTATACCACAAAAAGCCTACACAAGCTCCTACAAATGCCAAACAGAATATTACCACTTCTCCCGTATATGGCAAGAACATAATATTCAGGTAATCGGCAAAAATGACGTTACCAGAAACATAAGCCAGAATCGCCAGCACCAGACCTATTATCGCCGAGCTACCGGCTGCCAACCCATCTATTCCATCTGTAATGTTTGCTCCGTTCGAAACTGCTGTTACTATAAATATTACTATAAGTACATATAATATAGGTGTCAGTCTTTCATCTGGAACTAATGATGAATAATCGAACTCATTTCTCTTTACAAAAGGAATGGTTGTTTTGGTAGACTTTACATCTTCGTAATTATTTGGGTTTAAAGCTTGATTGATATTCGCTCTGTTGATGTGCATATCGAAATCTCTTACAACTACACTGTCGTGGAAGTATAAAGTAACACCGATAATCAGACCCAAAGAGACCTGACCTGCAATCTTAAAGCGACCTTTCAATCCTTTTTTATCCTTCTTAAAGATTTTGATATAGTCGTCGATAAAACCAATCATTCCCATCCATACTGTAGTGATCAGTAATAGGATGATGTAAATATTTTCAAGTTTAGCAAAAAGTAAAACCGGTAATAAAATGGTTGATATAATTACTAGACCACCCATTGTTGGTGTTCCCTTCTTCTCCATTTCTCCTTGCAAGCCCAGGTTTCTGATCGTCTCCCCTACTTGAGCTCTTTGCAGCATATTTATAATTTTCTTTCCGATTATTGTTGCAAACAACAAAGAAAATGCTGCTGCCATCAATGCTCTAAAAGAGATATACTGAAATACTCCTGCTCCCGGAAAAGCAAAATGTTCGTCTAGATATGTGAATAAATAGTAAAGCAACTGTTTTAAATAATTCTATTCGGTTGAAACTTTATTTAAACTTTAGTTTTTACCAGAGAAAATCTCTTCAAGTATTTCTTTATCATCAAAATGATGACGCACTCCATTGATTTCCTGATAGTTTTCATGTCCTTTACCGGCAACCAAAATAATATCTCCTTTGCCAGCTAGCATACATGCTGTTCTTATCGCCTCCTTCCTATCTGTAATGGAAAGCGTCTTTGTTTTACCCAAAATATCCAAGCCTGCTTCCATATCTTTTATAATCTGTTCTGGAATTTCTGTTCTCGGATTATCAGATGTTAGTATTACTTTATCACTTAATTTGGCAGCAATCGCAGCCATTTTAGGTCTTTTTGTTTTATCTCTATCACCGCCACAACCCACAACTGTAATAATTCTTTCGCCTGGTTTTCTAAGCTCATTTATTGTTTTTAGCACATTCTCCAAAGCATCTGGCGTATGAGAATAATCTACAATAGCTCGGTTATCTTCAGATATTACTTGATCGAATCTACCTTTTGCCGGAGCTATAGCAGAAAGTTGAGTGAGTACATTTTCGCTATCTTCGCCCAACATTACCGCTGTAGAATACACAGCCATTAAATTGCTCGCGTTAAATGCACCAATAAGTCTGAACCAAGTTTTTCTATTATCAATCTCAAGCAGTAAACCTTCGAATGAATTATCGAGCATTTTGCCTTTAAAATCAGCCATTGCTTTTAAAGAGAAAGTCCTGATTCTAGCGCTGCAATTTTGCACCATTACCATTCCTCTTCTATCATCTTTATTTACAATGGCAAATGCCTTATCACTCAGATTATCAAAAAGTTTTTTCTTAGCCTGGATGTAGTTGTCAAAAGTTTTGTGGTAATCAAGATGATCGTGTGTGATATTGGTAAACAATGCACCGATATAATGAATACCTTCTACTCGCTCTTGTGAAAGTGCGTGTGAACTCACCTCCATGAAACAGTGTGTGCATTTTTGCTGCACCATTTCACTTAAAAGCTTATTTAATTGTATAGCATCTGGAGTGGTAAACTTGGCTGGCAGAACCGTATCATTTACTTTATTTTCTACAGTAGAGATTAAGCCAGAATTATAACCCAACTCTCTAAATAAGCGATAAAGCACAGTAGCCACAGTAGTTTTACCGTTGGTTCCTGTTACTCCTACAAGCTTTAATTTAGCAGATGGATGATCGTAAAAATTCGCAGCAAAAATCCCCATTGCCTTGGCCGAGTTATCAACCAATAAATAGCAAACTTCGTCAACAGTCTTTTCTGGAAGTTTCTCACAAACTACTGCTGTAGCACCTTGAGAAACCGCTTTTTCTATATAGTCATGCCCATCAACCACTATACCTTCTACAGCAATAAACATATCATTCTCAGTCACTTCACGAGAGTCGAAACAGATCTGATTAATCATTCTGTCTGTGTTGCCCCTGAATGAAACTGTTGGGTAAGTACCTAATATGTCCGTCAGCTTTTTTATGACTATTCTATTTAAAAAGTGATACTTCTGTTAACCTAAGCTTATATAAATTACTCCTCCTTTTCTAATTTTTGTTCCCGGACTCAATGACTGCCTTTGCACCCTTCCATTTCCTCTAGGCCTTACTTTTAAGCCCTGATTTTCTAAAATGAAAAGTGCATCTTTTAGCGTCATTCCTCTTACATCCGGCACTTGCTCTTCTTGTACAGTATTATTACTCCACAATACTGTATCTCCTGATGTTTGTGCTCTTACCCATTCTGTTGTGTTTAATGGCACATTCTTCACGTTGAAATTATCAGCTAGTTTCTGCAAATCTTTGTAGTAACCAGCCTGAATCATTGGGAAAACACCATCGTTTACAAGCGTATCAGGAAGTGATTTTTCAACCCCTCTTACATATAATTCATCAGCAATTTCTCTAAAAACAGGAGCCGCTACTGAACCACCATAGTGCGCACCGTTTTTAGGATCATCTATGGCAACCATGATAGAATATTTAGGATTGTCAGCAGGAAAATACCCAGCAAATGAAGCGTAGTAGTTATCTACATAAGTTCCATTTTTAACCTTATGAGTAGTACCTGTTTTACCTGCAATCTTATACTGATCTGTTTTAATATCTTTAGCAGTTCCTCTTTCGATTACACCTTCTAGCAAACCTTGTAAAATACCTAAAGTGCGATCTGAACATATCTTTTCGTTGATCACTTTCGCTTTATAGTTCTCTAGCACTTTGTTTCCTTTGGTTACTCTTTTTACAATAATTGGAGCAATCATTTTTCCGTTGTTAGCTACCGAATTGTAGAAAGTAAGTAATTGAAGTGGTGAAACTTTTACCTCATAACCTATTGATATCCAAGGCAATGAACAACCACTCCAGTTAGGATCGCCAGGCTCATTAAAGTATGGCTTACCTTCACCCATCATTTGGAAACCAAGTGGCTCACCCAAACCAAATTTCTTTAAGTAGTTTAAGTAGCGCTCTGGTTTATCCATAAAGTGCAAAAACACCAATCGAGAAGTACCAATGTTGGAAGACTTCTCAAAAACTGATTTTATAGGAATTTTCCCATAACCATAATATACAGGGTCTTTCATCACACAGTCTTCGTAAAATTCGAATTTACCATCGTGTGTGTTTACAGTATCTTCTATAGATATTTTGGTTTCTTCTAACAATGCCATAAAAGACACTAGTTTGAAAGTTGAACCGGGCTCAGTAGTTCCCTGAGCACCTAAAGCATAGTTGTAATCTTCAATGTAATCTCCATTATCAGTTCTACTTAAGTTTACCATTGCTTTAATCTCACCAGTCTCTACCTCCATTACAATGGCAACACCATAATTAGCTCTGTGTCTTCTCACATGTTTATCGAGCACATTGGTTACAATTTCTTGCGCATGTATATCTATAGTAGTTTGTATATCTACTCCGCTTTCGGTTTTTACTTCAAGGTCGTTGTCTACAGGTTTCCAATCTCCACCGGCAATACGTTGGTATAAAGCATCTCCACTTACTCCCGCAAGTTTGTGATTAAAACTTCTCTCAAGCCCTACACCTCTTACCACATTAGAAGAATCCATACGAGTAAAACCAATCATTCTTCTACCCAAAGAACCGAATGGTAAAAATCTTTTATCTACTTTTTCGAATAAAACACCTCCATGCCATTTACCTTCTTTAAATAAAGGCCACTCTTCCATCATTTTTTTATGATGGTATTTTACCAACTGCTTACTTAGCAATTTGTACCTTCTACCAGAAGCACGAGCTTCTCTTAACTCAGCTGCGTACTCTTCCGCAGTTTTGTCCTCAAAGTAATTTGATAATAAATAAGAAACTGTATCTAATGATTCGTTGAACAACTCGTCTGTAGGAATAGACGGGTCGATTGCCACTCTATAAAATGGAAGTGAAACTGCCATTAAACTACCGTCATCACTGAGGATGTTTCCTCGGGTAGCTTCAACTTTCATAAATTTAAGACCGTATTCTTCAGCAGCTTTATTCCACTTATCCCCTTCAATCACTTGTAAATCAAAAATCCTGACGAGGATACCTAACGCCAGAATAACAATTACCAAAAAACCCAGTCTAATTCTAACCAATATGGATTTCCTGACTCCCATTAAAAAATTTTAATATTGTTAAATAAAAAATTAAGTCTGCTACTATTTTTCTTCCTTTGTTTCAAGCCTAATTACCGGCTCATTGTTTTCGATTAATCCTAATCCTTTTACTTTTTTGGATATTTCTTCGAACTTGCTCACACTAACAAATTCGTATTTTCTTGATCCGTAGTCTACTCTAAGCCTGTTAACCTCCTTCTCCATATCTCCAATTTTCTTTGCAAGCTTATCTGCGTAGTAGGTATTACTTATGTAGATTAATCCGAGAAATGTAAGAAAAAAGAAAAATGGAATAAACTTAATTGCCGTCTTATCATCAAAAGTAAAATCGAATTTACCAGAAACCTGTCCAAGCATAGACGGCTTCTTTTTCTTCTCCTGTTTTACTTTGGCATATGTGTTAAAAGCATTCATAGAAAATATTCCACAGTTTTAAAAAATGTCCGATAGTATTTCTTACAGTTCAGAAACTTTGTGAATGTTGAGTCGGGAAAACCCGGGTTTAATTGTTAAAGCGATTGGCTTAATTGTTAAATCTTATATCTTTTCTGCAATCCTGAGTTTGGCACTCCTTGCCCTGTTGTTTCTACTTATCTCTTCAGGTGGTGCAGTAATTGGTTTATTTTGTACAGGCTTAAATGGCCTTATTAAGTTTCCGTATAAATCTTTTTCAGGTTCTCCTTCAAACTTACCGTGTTTCATAAAGTTCTTTACCAGTCTGTCTTCGAGTGAATGGTAAGAAATTACTACCAATCGCCCTCCTTTGTTTAGCACCTCTGCACAACCTTCTAAAAACTCTTTTAACACCTCTATCTCTTCATTCACCTCGATTCGCAATGCCTGAAAGACTTGAGCCTGATACTTAAACTCTTTCCCTTTCGGTGCAAACTTGTCGAGAATCTTTACCAACTCACCTGTAGTTTCGATGCTAGAAGTGGCACGCGCTCTCACAATCCCCTTCGCTAATGGCCAAGCATTTTTAACTTCTCCAAAACTTCTGAATATCGCAGCCAACTGCTTCTCGTCGTAACCATTCACAATATCTCTGGCTGTTGTACTCCCCGACTGATCCATCCTCATATCCAGTTTGGCATCCCACCTAATCGAAAAGCCGCGCTCAGCTTGATCTATCTGATGAGAAGAAATTCCCAAATCTGCGAGTATTCCATCAACCTTAGGAGCTTGATAAAGTTTAAGGTATTTTTTCAGATACCTGAAATTCGCTTCAATAAGCTTCAACCTGGCGTCTCCAAGTTGTTCGGCGTTTTGCCTTGCATCGGGATCTTGATCAAAACCAATCAATTTCCCTCCTTGTAATTTTTGTAGAATCAATGAAGAATGTCCGCCCCCTCCAAAAGTCACATCCACATATGTTTTATCTGGCTGGATGTCCAAGCCTTCAATCGATTCGTTCAATAATACCGGTACATGGTACATAAGTCCGGAGTTTTAATTTTCTGTACTTTCTTCCTCAATCACTTCTTTTTCTTTTACCTCTTCGCTTTCTTCTTCTTTCGCTCCCACTCCAGCTCTACCCAAATATTCTTGAGCCATATCTGAGAATTCTTCTGGTTCGCCAGCCAAATACTCATCGTACTCATCAGGATTCCAAATCTCCAATCTTTTACCCAAACCCACGATCAACACATCTTTGTCTAGCTTCGCATATTTTTGTAGCGATCTCGGAATTAGAAATCTACCTGTTTTGTCAAGTTCGATTTCTGTTAAACCGCGCATAAACATGCGTTGAAACTTTCTATCTCTCTCGGTAAATTCATTCAGACTGGTAATCTGATTAAATATTTGCTCCCACTCACTTTGAGGATAAACAGTAAGACATGGCTCAAAACCTCTTTTCAAAACAATGCGATTTCCGTCTTCTTCAGGCAATGCAGATTTCACCCGGGCTGGTAAAACCAACCGTCCTTTGGTGTCTAGCCTGCATTCATATTCGCTTGAAAAATAAGACATCGATACTTCTTGCCAATTTAAAATCTTACTATTAATACAAATCTAATATAATTAATCAATAATTCAACCACTTTTTACCACATTTTACCACTTTTTGACCTTTTTATCTAAACCTTGAGTACACTCTATTATTATAATCAAATGCTAAAAAATTAATCACAGCTTTTAACGCTTAAAGTTAAAGTTAAGCAAAAGGATATAAACTACTGAAAACGTGACTGTTATTAAAATACGCTTTGTTACAGTAAAAGTAGCTAAGTTTAAAAAGTTAAAATTTTGAAAATTTACCTTGAGGTGGGAAAGTGTGGATACTGAAATTTAAACCTATAAAAAAACAGGGTAAAAAGTAGCTTTTTTACCTACTCATTTTTTACTCGTGCCTAATTGTGGAAAAAGTGAATCAGTTTTGAGTAAAAATGGGGAAAAAGTGGTTCAGTTTCCCGTAAAATAAAATCGCAAGTGGGAAATGGAAATTTTGGGGGAAATTGGAGTTGGAAATTGAGCGTTTTGCGCTTAAAAATTATATACCACACTATATATTGAGGGATATAGAACTACATTTCGCCATCGACATGCTCTTTTACTTTAAATTTTCTGGATTTTAAATCAAAATAGTGGCTAAATGTAAATACCCAATCTGTCTCCGGTTTACTTATTACAGCAAATAGCTCAATTGTATCACCATCTATTTTTTCGAACCAATATGAGTGAAAGTTAGCTGTTTTGAGAAAATCATTACCAGTCCAATCAATAAAGTCTTTTTTAATAAAGGTAGTATCTACAAGAATTTCATTCGACAATTCGATTATCAATCTCTTTTTACTATCTCGATAATTATCTATATGCTTAATCCCATCTATTTCATATTCGTTTTTTACATATGAGCTAGTAAAGGTATTAGCAACTGTGATTTTTAATTGCCTACCAGAAATTACAGTATCAATCTGTGTTGTACTCTCATTTTCAGGATAATACCGCTCTTCAATTAAGTTTTCTGATTTTTCTAATGCTTTAGAATCAACATAATCACTTTGTGTTATTTCCTTCCCTTTTTCTAGATTACAACTGACAAAAACTATAAAAACCAGAAGGGGTAATAATTGGCGATTCATTATGTAAAAGATCTGATAATCGAAATGAAATTTTAAGTAGAAAGAGAATTGTAAACTCGATTTACTCTTTATAAATAATAGTCTAAAATTAATCTCTCAATATTTCTATTTCCTGATAATGCACATTTAAACATCCATTCACACTATCGTTATTAGGAATGTATCCAAAATCTATCGTAAAGTTCTTGTTTGCTGGTATCTTTTCGGCAGGGATATAAAAAATATGATAGTTTGTATCTGGTTGAGAATTATAAATTTCATCGTTCAATACCATCACAGTTTGTATGTCTATACTATCAGGTGTATGAGACAAATCAAGCGCTAAAAAAAGTGAGCCATCACCATTAGTAATAGGACTTTTATAAATCCCTACTGAACTATAAGTATCGTTATTCCAATAAGTACATAAACCATCCCCCCCTAACTCCTCTTTTGTTTCGTATAAAGAAAATTTATGAGGCTGAATTTGTTGCTCTAAATCGAATTTAGCTGCATTAAACTTTTCGATCCAATAATCATCTGTATTTACAATATCGAATGAGTTTATAAATGAATTCGCAATTTTATCATATCCGTTAGATGCGCTGTCAAACGGAATTTCAGCTAAAACTTGATATAGATATATCTCGTTAAATATCCATTTTTTATAGCTTCTAGTATTATAGACAGTATCATGCTGGACAATATTTGCAATTTTAATACTATCAAAATCGTCAATATTATAAGACAACAAAAGATTAGTAGAATCTTGATTTACCAACCTGTTTATTCCTTGATCGAAATTTTCAACTAAATCAATACCATATAGATATCTTGTATCATAAGAAGCAGAGGCTAATGTAATGCCGTATTTTTCTATGAAATACTGCCTATATGGTATGCGATCATTTACGATATTAGAATTTAAATTAGGCTTTGTAGTAAAGAAAGCTTTTAAGCCAGTAAATGGATCGACTACATAACCAGAATCTTGAGAATACTCCAACAACAAAGAATCTACCTTATATTCCCAATAATACTGTTGATCTGTTATTAAACTATGATTGGCTTCTGTATCATAATTATTCTGCATTTTATCAAGATCATTCTGAATATCTATTAGTTTTTCTAAATAGTCTTCTTCGCTTAATTTAGGATTATCCTTAATATATTTATTCATCATCCTCGCATGCAGTTCTGTTATATTAAAATGATACTGCTCATGCTCTAAAAGATAATCTGAATCATACTCTTTTTTCCAAGATTTATTTACATTTTGACTTGCGAAAGCTATATAAATAGATGTTGTTGAATCAAACTTAAGATATATATCACTTCTAATTGAAGCATCATACTTAGTAAATAGATTAGGATAACCTTGAAAGTCTTCCCATGTTAATTGCTTCCAATCATTAAAGTTTTTAGGAGCAAAAAAGTTATTTTTCCTAACTTGAATAAAAGCCAACACTGAAAAAGAAAACAGTACTATTAAAAACTTTATCTTTAAAATATAGGACATTTAAGAAGATTTAATATATGCTTTAATATACTGACAATAAACTCAAGAAAAAGCACTCCAAATACCAATAAAATATAAAATACAACACCTGCATCTAATACTCTAGAATAAACCAGATATCTATACAGAAGCATTTCTGTTAAAAAAATAGCGGTAAATGTAATGGTGTGAATAGATCTTCCTATATAGTTATTTGAACGTTTATGCTCTAATTTGTAGGTGGAATGATTTAGTAATACTGCTATGTTGTAAACGACTATTATCAATAACCCTCTGTTATTTCCTAATATACTCTCATCACTACAATATATTAAAAACTCGTAAATAGCTACGCATAAATTAGCTAGTGAAAAAGCAGTAGTAAAATCTCTATAACTGTAAGTTCTAAAATAAGGCTTATAATTTAAGCTTTCAGTGAAATCGCTGTCTTTAATTTCTACCGCCTTATAATATGTTGGATTAACAGGAACTTCTAAACCTGATTGATATGCTTCTTTTTTCTCTTTCAGTAAATCTTTCGCAGCCTCAACAGCACTTGCTTCATAAGTTTTATCCCTTACTACAATATCATTTAGTTGGGATAAACTGTAGTCTTTATACTTATGTAGAAAAAACTCTTTCAAATTAAATAGTACTTTTTAAATATATATCTGCATTTTTAACGCATATCATATATTTTGAGTACTATTCTCAACTATTCAATTCTATAAACTTTTGTACTTGGAAAGACTTGCCCAATACCACTAGCATATCGCTGGTTTCTATAATGGTATCTCTGTTGATTTTTTGCACGAGGTGTTCAGCCATAAACTTTCGTTCTGATTCGTATTCTTCGTAAAGGCGTTTGATGGTGATGAGCTGCAAGCCATAATGCTCTTTGAGGTCGATTTCGTCTAGGGTTTTGCCTATCACTTTACGAGGAGCTTGTATTTCTGCAATCTCAAAATCGTCTGGCAACTGAAAAAATGCCTTCATGGTAGGGTTAATAAGCATCTCTGCTACCATTACCCCTACTTCGTCTTCTGGCGAAAGTATCTCTTGCACACCCAGTTTTTCTAAGATAATGCGCTGTTGAGAAGACATCGCTCTCGCTACAATCCTCTTTACATTAAGCTCTAGTAATAAAACTGTTGTAAGCAGTAGACCTTCAATATTTTCGCCAATTGCCACCAACACAGCATCCATTTCCTGTAGGTTTTGGGAGCCCAGTGCTTTAATATCTGTAGAATCTAGTGCTACTGCATAAGTAACTTCATCTTTTATAAGCTCTACACGGTCGATGTCTCTATCGATGGCCAGAACTTCAGCACCTTTCGAGGTAAGTTGTTTAGCGACTCTAAACCCAAACTGCCCCATTCCTATTACGGCAAATCTATCTAGCATTAGTTGATCTTGGTTTTTAAAAAATTGACCAGTACGTCCAGTGCACGGTCAAAACCTTTATCGTTACAAATAATAAGGTCTGCGTCTCTTTTATGAATGTCTATGTACTTTTCGTAAGACGGCATCACATGATTTTCGTATCTGTACAGTACATCATTGAGATCATAACCTCTTTCCACCTTATCACGCAAAATTCTTCGCTTTATTTTTATATGATCTTTCGCATCTACAAATAATTTAAGATCAATTTGAGAAGCTACTTCAGGATAATGCAATACAAATATTCCTTCAACAATTACAATGGGGTTTGGCTTAAATACCAATTCTTTTGGCACAACATCTGGATTATTAAAAGTATATTCTTTTACTCTTACTTCTTTTCCAGTACGAAGATGAGCTACAGCATCAGAAAACTTTTTATCGTCTATAGACTCAGGCAAATCAAAGTTCTCCACACCATTTTCATCAATGGTTTGCTCGTCCATACTGCGATAATAGTTGTCCTGAGAAATTACAGTTACATTTTCGTGTCCAACTGCCTGTACAAGTCTATCGAGAAAATAGGTTTTTCCAGACCCACTGCCTCCAGTAATACCAATGAGGTAAGATGTCATGTTGAATTTTTATCTAAATGTGATTAATTGCTGTTTTTAAAATACTATTTACAAGTTGGTATAACTGAACATAGCATTTATACATAGTGAATAAAATTTAAACACTTTAAGCGCAAAGATAAAACAGAAAAATTTCTCTACAGCAGATAAAGCACCTTAAAAACCAGCTATTTGTAAATGCAGTGAAAAGTTATCATTTTTGCCACTCGTTACATTCTTTCACTGATGCAGCATATTGAAGCACTCAAACCGGAGCTGGAAAAACCTAGAAAAATTGCCGTAATACCGCATAGAAGGCCTGATGCCGATGCGCTGGGTTCTTGCCTTGCCTTATATGGCTATTTAGTACAAGGTGAGCATGAGGTAAAGGTTATTTCTCCAGACGAATACCCCGATTTTCTTAAATGGATGAAGGGGAACGAAAGCGTATTGGTTTACGAAAATGGAGAAAAAAGAAAAATAGAGAAGTTTCTAGAAACAGCAGATTTCATATTCTGCCTCGATTTTTCTTCTTTAGATAGAATTGAAGATTTGGGAAAACTAGTAGCTGCTTCTAAAGCTGTAAAAGTACTAATAGATCATCATCCCGGAAAAGAAAACTTTGCTGCTTATGAGCTTTACGATACCAAAGCTTCAGCCACAGCAGAACTTATATATGATTTCCTTCATTTAATGGGAGCAATAGATACGCTAACAGTTGATATGGCCGAGTGCATCTACGCAGGTATAATGACCGACACAGGCTCCTTTAAATATTCTAGTACTTCTAGCAAAGTACACCGCACCATTGCAGACCTTATAGATGTAGGTGTAACTCCTGAAAAAATCCACAGATTAATTTACGATACCAACTCTGAAAACAAGATCAAAATGCTTGGTTTTGTATTAGATCAGAGATTAAAGGTGCTCAGAGAGTTTAACACTGCCTATATGTATATTTCTGATGATGACCTAAAGAGATTCCAATCGAAAAACGGTGATACAGAAGGTTTGGTAAACTATGCCCTATCTATAGAAGGCATTAAACTGGCGGCTCTTTTTATAGATCGTACAGATTCAGTTACGATGTCTTTTAGATCGGTAGGCGATTTTTCTGTGAGCGAATTTGCTAGTGCCCATTTTAATGGTGGTGGCCACAAAAATGCTTCTGGTGGAAAAATGACTATTCCATTAGGAGAAGTTGTTGATTTCTTCGAAAGCCTTTTACCATTCTACAAAGATCAATTAAGACAACCTGATGCCTAAGGTTTACATTATAATTTAGAATAGTTGTGTGAATTTTTAAACCAATTACCTGCTATTCTTGATTATAGTATAATCAACATTGCAAACTTAAACTCACCTTATATGAAGTTATCATACTTGAAACTAACCTTAACCGGACTTCTAATGCCGCTTTTTATCATCTCATGTGATAATTCTGATGATCCAATAGCAGTAGACGACGAAGCAGTAATACAACAATACATTCAAGACAATGGCATAAATGCCGTGAAATCTGAGGAGTGGGATGTTTATTATACTGAAATTACACCAGGCAACGGAACTGAGGTAAATACCAATGATGTAGTTGAAATTTCATATCAACATGCATTACTAGATGGCAGTGTTTTTTTGGAGGACTCTAGTTATACCTTTGTACCAGAAGTATACGCTTATATGTCTGGCTTAATTAGAGCTACACTCACTATGACAGAACAAGGTAATAGCTCTTTTATAATACCTTCTTCTTATGCTTTTGCAGGATACAGCTTTACAATTAATGATGTGTTTATTCCGGAAAATTCTGTAATTACTTCTAATATTACTTTAAAAGCTGTAAGAAACAGAACTGAACAACTTGCTCATGAAATTGAACTAATTAGAGATTACATGACTGGTTTAGGATATGAGGGTTCAGAACCAAACATCGATGGATTATTTAAAGAAATAATTACTGAAGGTGATGGTGAGAGCCCACAATCTGGCGCTCAGGTACTTGTTGAGTACGAAGGATCTTTCTTAGATGGTTCTGTTTTTAATGAGACAACAGAAACTACATTTACACTAAGTGCATCTGGACTTATACAAGGATTTTACGATGCCGTACTAACAATGAAGGTAGGCGAAGAAGCAATTTTTGCGATGCCTTCTAACCTAGGATATGGAGATACAGGACCAAGTAGTGGTACTATCGATCCTTTTACTCCATTGGTTTTCAAAATAAAACTGATCGAAATATAAATTTTTAGACTTTTATGTTACCTACACATTTAAAGCACACTATTCTCTGTTTACTACCAGCATTATGTTTATTCTTAGGTTCTTGTGAAGACGACGGTGATGGATTCACCTTAGAAGAACAAGCAGCTAGAGACGAAGCAATTATTCAGGATTTTCTTGAAAGAGAAGAAATCACCAATTACCAAAGAACATCTTCAGGTATGTATTACATCCAAGAAGTTGAGGGCGAAGGTGCATTTCCAACTACAGGAGATTCTGTTGTTGTTGAGTATACAGGAAGACTTTTAAACGGTAAAAAATTTGATTCTACCAGACTTTCTGACGAAAGTTTTGGATTTGTTGTAGACAGCAGCTCTGTAATACAAGGCTGGCAAGAGGGCATTAAACTAATGAAACCCGGTGGTACCACCCGATTTCTTATTCCTTCTACCATTGCTTACGGAGCCACACAACAAGGTAGTATTCCTCCCAATTCGATATTGGATTTTGAGATTGAATTACTCTATTTTGAATAATATCTAAGGCAGGTTCTCCTGCCTTTTTTTAATCTATCGCTTATGAAACCATCCATTTGTTTTGCTACTAACAACCCACATAAACTAAGAGAAATACAAGAGATACTTGCAGACAAGTTTCAAATTGTGAGTCTTAAGGAAATTGGTTGCGAAGAAGATATACCAGAAACTCAGCCTACCATTGAGGGAAACTCAGAGCAAAAAGCACAGTATGTAAAAGACCATTACCAAATCGATTGTTTTGCTGATGATACCGGGTTAGAAGTAGCTACACTTAACAATGAGCCGGGTGTCTATTCTGCCAGATATGCTGGCCCTCAAAGAAACAGTGAAGACAATGTAGCTTTATTGCTCAAAAACCTTGAAGGAAAAACTGATAGAAGTGCTCAGTTTAAAACAGTTATTACCCTTATTTACAAAGGAGAAACTACGGCTTTTGAAGGTATTGTAAAAGGTGTAATTACAGAAAAAACAACTGGTACCAATGGTTTTGGTTACGATCCGGTTTTTAAACCTGAGGGCTACGATCGTACTTTTGCAGAGCTTTCTTCAGAAGAGAAAAATAAAATAAGCCACCGAGGTCTTGCAGTTGCGAAGCTGGTGGCTTATCTAGAAAATATTATATAAGTTATTAAGTGAGTAATGATTACAATATCATAACTCACTTACTTTTTTACCGCTATTTGCCTGAATCTCTCTCTCCTCGTACTTAGAAGGACATTTCATCAGAATCTCGCTGGCAACAAACTGGTCTTCAATTACTCTACCAATTACCACTACCTTTTCTGATTTTTCAAAATCTGTCATAGATGCTGGCGGTTGGTAACAAACTACCTCTTTTGCTTCTTTGTTGTCGTCTACCAAAGTAAAAGCCAAAAAGTTAGGGTCTAAACCCGGGTTGTATTTTACACCTACTACTTGGTTTGATGCATCTTTTTTAAGTTCTCCAATTACGTGTACTTTCTTATCACTACCATTAGAAGCTAAACTAAAAGCTTCATCGAAAGTAACATACTTACTCGCATCACCGGCAGTAGATATGATAATACCAATTGCTACAGCTATTACTACAACTCCGAAAATATGTGTCTTTTTCATTGAAACGGGTTAATTAATTAAATTTCTTTCTTGGTTAATTTGATAGCCAAATTGTATTGTAATTCTAGATAGAATCGTCCAATATGTTTTTCTCCAATGCGCCTATTTTTTTATCCAACATCACTAAATACACAACAATTCCAGCAAAAAGAGAAATAATAGTAGCTACAACGATATAAATTTTGCCATTGCTACGCATTGTATCTGCCATCTCAATTTCATTGTTAGCATAATCTTGTTCAGTAATCTTTTGCTTTTCTTGAGCCATGCTCGTTTCTGCAAAAGAAAATGAAAGTGCGAACGACAGTAATAATATTTTTATGAATTTATACATCTCCTTCTAATTTTAATAACTTGAATTTTTCTCCAACATTTTTTCTGTATTGGCGGCTTGTATTACTCTAAACCTTACTCTTAAGTTTACAATCCAAACACCTAGCATTGTCCATGCAATTACAGCCGGATAGAAAACCATTCTTAGTTTAGAATCCAAATCGTAAGCATTAAAACCGGGATTGCCACCATTACCAGGATGTAATGAGTCTGTAAGCCTTGGCAATACATAAATTAGCGGAATAAAGGCAGCGTAAGCAAAAATGTTGTAAACAGCACTTATTCTTCCTCTTTGCTGCTCATCTTCGAATACACCTCTTAAAATGGCATAAGCAAAGTAAATTAACAAGCCAACTGCTGCTGCATTTTGTTTAGGATCGCCACTCCAATAAGCACCCCAAGTAAACTTTGCCCAGATCATTCCAGAAACCATTCCTAGAATACCGAATAAAATACCTGCATTGGCAAACTCTACAGCGTTGTTATCAAATTTTGTGAGTGGTTCTTTTAAGTATCGGATAGAATAGTAAACTGAAACACCCAGCATAATTACCATTCCAAACCACATGGGTACGTGGAAATACAAGTTTCTTACTGTTTCATTGAGGATTACTAAACGGGGAACATCCATAACAAGCCCTCCGAGAAGTGTGTATAACAGCAATACAATAGTTAACAATTTCCACCAAAGACCTTTAATCTTCATTATATTGTATTGAATACTTTAAAACTAAATTAACTTCGCCAAAGATACGGAAATAGCATTACCGAAACAGCAATCACAATAGTAATAATTGCCATAATGGTTACAATTTCGTCTACGCTAGTACTTCTTGCCAAACCATCCATTGCATTTTTAGATACCTTTATTAGCATAAGCAACAGCGGTAAAACTACTGGTAAACCCATTACAGCCATTAAGGAGCCGTTATTTCCAGCTTTGGAAGCAATTCCTGAAATCATTGTGAGGGTAGATGAAAAACCAATTGCACCTACCACAATATTTAAAATAAATAACAAATTGTCTTGAACGGGGTTTCCCAATACCAAAGAAAATATCAATAATCCGGTAAGAGAAATTACCATCATAAAGCAGGCGTTGTAGAGCATTTTGGCAATAATAATGGCTTCAGGGCTTGCCAACTGGTAATAGAAAAACATTCTCCCCTCCCGCTCTTGTTGAAAACTCTTAGAAATACCATTTACCGCTGCAAATAATAAAATTATCCAGAAAAGTGCATTCCAGGTAATTGCATCCGGCAAACGAAGATTGAAACTTAGGTAGCAAACAAATACTGTAGAAACTATATAAACTATAATGCTATTAAACGCATATTTCTGCCTCCACTCAAGCATCACTTCCTTTACAAACAAGGCCTTTACTTCGGCGAGTAAACGATTTCTCATGGCGCAAAACTAATTCCGCAAATCTGTTTAAACAAGCAGCATAAAAGCAGCTATTCAACTTTTTAGAGAATTTTAAAATCACATAATTACGCGCTTCATTTTCTATTTATCAAAAAAACTTATATACTCGGCGCCTATATTGAAAAGAAATAAACTAACTGAACTATGAAACCACTTCAGGTTAAAGTAAAAATACCGCAAAAGCAGTATGTCATGTTTTCATACTATCAATTTTACTCAAAACCATTCATTATTGTAGCGCATGCAGTTATTCTAATTACACTAATTGCCAATGTTGTAATGTACATGCAGGGTAACCCTCAACCCAACTTTGCCAGAAATACATTTTTGGTAATTTCTGTAACTGGTATTTTACTTCCATTTTCTTTGTACAGCCAGTTTGTGAGAAAGTACAAAAAGAATCCGCTTTTAATTGGAGAACTGATCTACGAATTCACCCAGACAAAAATTAAGGTAAAAATGCTTGGGAAAGAAAACACTATGGGTTGGGAAAAGCTTTATAAAGTAAAGGAATACAAAAGTTGGTTTCTGCTGTATACTGATAATTTTACAGCATCATACATCCCTAAAAATTGCTTTGAAAATAAAGAGCAAATCGATCAATTAAAAACACTCATCAACAGTAAAAAAGACCTTAAAAAATCACTACAAAAATGAGCAAAACAGCATTTATAACTGGAGCTACATCTGGAATTGGAAAGGCAACTGCCGAAGTTTTCGCACAAAATGGCATTAATTTGATTCTCTGCGGAAGAAGAGAAGACAGACTAAAAGAATTAGCAGAGACTTTAGGTAAATCGGTAGCAGTATACACTTGTGTGTTTGATGTAAGAGATAAAGAAGCCGTTTTTAAGGCTGTTGAAAGCTTACCTGCCGAATTTAAGCAAATAGATATTCTTATAAATAATGCAGGCAATGCACACGGTTTAGAGCCATTAAACGAAGGCAGCACAGACGATTGGGACTCGATGATCGATATTAATGTAAAAGGCCTATTATACGTTTCTAAAGCCATTATGCCGATTATGGTGGAGCAAAAGTCTGGTCACATTATAAACATTGGTTCTGTAGCCGGAAAAGAGGTTTATGCGAACGGAAATGTGTATTGTGCTTCAAAATATGCAGTAGATGCCTTAAACCAAGGCATGCGAATAGATTTAAATGAATACGGAATTAAAGTGGGTGCCATTAATCCTGGCTTGGTAGAAACGGAGTTTTCCATGGTGAGGTTTAAAGGTGATAAAGATAAAGCAGACAAGGTTTACCAAGGGCTAGATGCACTTACTCCGCTAGATATTGCCGAAACAATTATGTTTATGGTAAGTCGTCCGCCACATGTAAACATTGCCGACTTACTTATATTCCCAACAGCGCAAGCTTCTGCAACTAAAGTGAAAAGAGATTAAAATTCCGGTTAATTGGAAAAATCTATAGAAATCAATTTTCAAACACATTACGAAACTTGGGGCAAGCCAGGAGAAGCAACTAAATACGTTTGGATTGCCTGTCACGGCTACGGCCAATTGGCAAAACATTTTATGCGTCGGTTTGATGTATTGAATCCGGATGAAAACTATGTGATAATTCCGCAAGGGCTTTCCAGATTCTATCTTTCGTCTGACTATACACATGTTGGTGCTTCTTGGATGACCAAAGAAAAACGTGATGTAGACATTTATAATCAGCATCAATACTTAAATGCTGTATTTGAACAAGAAATGAAACAGTTTGAAAACCAAGAGGTGAAACTGGTTTTATTTGGCTTTTCTCAAGGAGTTTCTACTGTTTGGCGATGGGCTGTTCAAAAGCAATTGGCTTTTTCTAAATTGGTAATGTGGGCTGGAGAGTTTCCAAGAGAGTTTAATGCAGATATACTCAGTTTTGTTCCAGAAGAAGCTAAACTTTATTTTGTAATTGGAACGGAAGACCAATATTACGATCCTGATAGAATTCAGCTACTTTCTAGTAAAATGGAAAAGCTCTGCAAGAAGCCAGAAACTATTTTATTTGAAGGAAAGCATGAGGTGAATAGAGATATTATTTCGCAGATTGCTTTAGATTAACTTAAGTTTCATTAAAGTTAATCTTGCGCTAAAAATAGCTTTTTATTTGTCCTTTTAACTTGACATAAAAGGAGCAAAAACTCAAGGCTGTGAACAAATTCGCTAAATTTTTTTCATGATGACTAAAAAATCAGAAACTCGCTTCGCTCAAACAACAGATTTTTTTAAACGTAATCATTACAAAAATTCTTAACCCGATTTGTCCAAGGCCAAATTAAATCAGTAATTAAAACTCTTATTCAAAGAAGAAATTAAAAGTTTTAAATTTTTATAAAACAAAAAAGACCTGAGCAAATCAGGTCTTTTTTTATATCTATTTTAATTGATTGCTTAGATATACTGAGTAAGGAAGCTTTCGTAAAGTTCTTGCTTACCGCTTATAGATTTTGGTTCGCCATTTTCAGCAGCAAGATCTCTTAACGCTACTAAATCTAGTTCACCTTTTTCAAAAGCAGCACCTTTGCCAGAATCGTAAGAAGCATAGCGCTCAGCTCTCATTTTTTTGTATGCAGATTTAGTTAATATTTTTTCTGCAGTAATTAAACCACGCGCAAATACATCCATACCAGTGATGTGTGCAACAAATAAATCTTCTAGATCAACAGAGTTTCTTCTCACTTTTGCATCAAAGTTTAATCCACCAGAAGTTAACCCACCAGACTCAAGAAGAATCATCATCAATTTAGTAGTATCATATACATCGTGTGGGAAGTAGTCAGTATCCCAACCGTTTTGGTAATCTCCTTGGTTAGCATCTATACTTCCTAACATACCAGCATCAACCGCAGTTTGGATATCGTGCTCAAAAGTATGACCAGCTAGCGTTGCGTGGTTTGCCTCTAGGTTCAATTTAAAATCATTTTCAAGACCTTGAGCTTTTAAGAAACCGATTACAGTTGCCGCATCAAAATCATACTGATGTTTAGATGGCTCAGCTGGTTTTGGCTCTATAAGGAAAGGACCTGTAAAACCTGCTTTTCTACCGTAATCTCTAGCAGCTCTTAAAAACTGACCCATGTGGTCAAGTTCTCTCTTCATGTCTGTATTCAATAAAGACATATATCCTTCTCTACCACCCCAGAATACATAGTTTTCACCACCAAGCTCAATAGTAGCATCGATAGCCGCTTTAACTTGCGCTGCACCATGGCAAAGTACTTCAAAATCTGGGTTAGTAGAAGCACCATTCATATAGCGTGGGTGTGAGAATAAGTTTGCTGTTCCCCAAAGTAGTTTTACACCAGAATCTTTTTGGTATTGCTTAGCCAAACCAACAATTTCTTGTAGATTTTTCTCACTTTCTGCTACTGTAGCACCTTCTGGAGCGATATCTACATCATGGAAGCAGTAGTACTCAGCACCTAATTTTGTAATAAATTCAAAAGCAGCTTCTAGTTTGTATTTAGCTGCATCCATTGGAGTTGCACCTGCTGGAGACCAAGGCATTATTCTAGTATCTACACCAAATGGATCTGAGTTACCATTACAGAATGAATGCCAGTAAGCTACAGCAAATCTAAAGTGCTCTTTCATTGTTTTGCCTGCAATCACTTTATCAGCTTCATAGAATTTAAAAGCCAATGGATTATCAGACTCTTTACCTTCATATTGTATCTTATCGATATTGGGGAAATATGCTTTACTCATGTTAAAATTGGTTATAATGTGTAATAAGTTTATGTCGGTTACCTAAAGAAATTTCTCCTAGAGGCAACAATTCATTGATTAAGTAAATCAACTATTTTGTATGCTATAAATACTGGTTTAATACTTCTAACCAGCGTGCATAAGCATCTTTGTACTTGCTTGCTTCGTTTTCATCTGGCTCAACTGTAAGTACTGTTTGCAATCCAGAAAAGGCTTCACTAAATGAAGCATAATGTCCTAAACCTACACCTGCTCCTCTTGCAGCTCCTTGCGATCCATCTGTGTTGTAAAGCTCTACTGCTGCTCCTGTTACATTGGCAAATGTTTCTCTAAAAATTGGGCTCAGGAACATATTCGCTTTACCAGCCTTTACAGTATCTAGCTTAATACCCATGGTTTGCATTACCTCAAAACCGTAGTTTAATGCAAACACAATCCCTTCTTGCAATGCTCTAAACATGTGAGCTTGATCGTGCAGGTTAAAGTTTAAGCCGTTTATTTGAGATTTGATGTCTTTATTACCCAACACCCTTTCAGCACCGTTTCCGAATGGTAAAATTACTAGACCTCTGGCTCCTACTGGTGCTTTTGAGATTACATCATTCATCTCTGCGTAAGACATCTTGTTGAGGCCTGTCATGTTATTCTTAAACCAACTATTAAGAATACCAGTCCCATTTACACAAAGCAACACGCCATAGCGTGGGTTTTCTTTGGTATTGTTTACATGTACAAAGGTGTTTACCCTAGATTCAGGATCGTAATCGGGAGAATCTGTAATACCGTAAACCACACCAGAAGTACCTGCTGTTGCAGCCAATTCACCCGGGTTCAATACATTTAAAGAAAATGCATTGTTCGGCTGATCTCCTGCTCTGTAAGTAATCTTAATACCTTGTGGTAAATCCAATTCTTCTGCTGCTTGTCTGGTTAGTGTACCTTGTTCTGAGAAGGTTTCCACTACATCGGGAATTAAGGCTTCGTCTATTCCATAATAACCTAGGAGTTTGTCTGCGATCTTTCCTTCTTTAAAATCCCACATAATTCCCTCAGACAATCCAGATACTGTTGTTTGGATAAGGTTCGTCATTTTCATGGCGATGTAGTCTCCAGGCAACATAATCTTATGGATTTTAGCATAAGTTTCTGGCTCGTTTTCTTTCACCCACTTGAGTTTAGAAGCGGTAAAGTTTCCGGGTGAGTTTAAGAAATGAGACAGACAGTATTCTTCGCCAATGTTTTCGAATGCGCTATTACCAATCTCTACAGCTCTACTGTCGCACCAAATAATTGATGGACGAAGTACATTCATATCCTCATCAACTGCTACTAAACCATGCATTTGATAAGTAATACCAATGGCAACAATATCTTCTTTTGGAATTTCATTTACAACCATTTTGGTTGCTGCAACTACGCACTTCCACCACATTTCTGGGTCTTGTTCTGCCCAGCCTTGTTGCGCTGAATGCAAAAGCATTTCTTCTTCCGGATAAGTTGCCGAAGACAATACCAAACCAGAATCAGCTTCTAGTGCAGTCAGTTTTATTGATGAAGTACCAATATCATAACCTAATAGAATTTTTGAAGATGCCATGATCGATTCTTAAATTATTTTGACTTATAATGTGTAGTTGGCAAATCTCTCAATCTCTGAGCGCTTGTTTCTGGTGTAATATCTCTCTGTGCTTCACCCAACATCTCGTAACCAACCATAAATTTCTTTACTGTAGCTGATCTTAGTAATGGAGGATAGAAATGCATATGCATTTGTAAGCCTACATAATTGTTAGCATCAGTAGGTAATTGATGTATACCTGCGGAATATGGGAATGAAGTTTCGAATAAGTTATCGTAACAGATGGTAAGCTTCTTTAAAATATCTGCATAGTTAGAGATATCTTCTGATGTAAACTCACCTAAATGTTGCAGTTTTCTCTTTGGTAGAATCATCATTTCGAAAGGCCATGTTGCCCAGAAAGGCACTAAAGCAACAAACCCATCATTCTCGAAAACAATTCTTGTTTTTAGCTCAAGCTCGCGATTTACATAATCTAGTAAAAGCACACTTTTATTCTTTTTAAAGTAAGCTTCTTGCGCAATTAGTTCTTGCTGAACTTCGCCCGGAATGGTTTGCTGTGCCCAAATTTGCCCGTGTGGGTGAGGATTACTACAACCCATTACAGCACCTTTGTTTTCGAATATCTGGATATGGTTGATAAAATCCAGTTTAGATAATTCTTCGTATTGCTCTTTCCACAATTGCACAACTTTTTCAATACCTGGCAATTCCATTTCTGGTAGTGTTAGATCGTGTCGTGGAGAGAAACAAATTACTCTACAAATTCCTTTTTCACTTTCTGCTTTAAAAAGATCTGGCATGCCTTCGTCTACAGTACCCGATGGCGTATCTGATAGCAAAGCACCAAAATCGTTTTGAAACACATAAGTATCTTTATAGTCAGGGTTTCTTGCATCACCGTTTACCCTTTCGTTTCCGGGGCATAGGTAGCATTTAGGATCATACTCCGGACGGTCGTCATTCCCCCCCTTCTCTACTTGGCCCTGCCACGGACGTTTGGCTCTGTGAGGAGAGACCAACACCCATTCGCCACTGAGCGCATTGTATCTTCTGTGCGGATGATCTTCTAATATAAATGATGACATAATATTTCTATTTTCAATTTACATGATTAAGGTTTCTTTCATGTATCTACTGTAATACATAAAAGCAGGCATGTATTAAGCTACAATGCCTGCTCCGTCTACAATATCAGTAATAAATGTTTTGAGCGGAATACCTGTTTCTGCTTTGTAAGCTTCAGAAATTTTCTCGATGTATTCTTCAAGACCTTCTTCTTTTACAATATTGATGGTACAACCACCAAAACCGCCACCCATCATTCTAGAACCAAGAATATTGTCTTTGTCTAAAGTATATTCTACTAGAAAGTCTAGTTCTTTGCAGCTTACTTCGTATTTTTTGCTAAGCCCTTCGTGAGACTGATACATAAGCTTACCAAATGCTTCCATATCTCCTGACTCTAGCATTTTACAAGCTTCTAATACTCTGTTGTTTTCTTCTACTACATAAGAGCATCTGTCGTAAACTACGCTGTCCATTTTAGACTCAAACTCAGCCATTACTTCAAGACTTACATCTCTAAGTGTTTCTACATCGCTGTAACCAGCTTTTTTAATTACCTCTACACCAGCTTCACACTCGTGGCGGCGCTTGTTATACTCGCTACTAGCCAATGAGTGCGTTACTCCTGTATCGCATAATAAAATTTTAAGGCCTTCTTGTTTGAATGGGAAGTATTGGATGTCTAGCGTCTGGCAATCGAGCCTGAATACTTTACCAAGCTCACCAAACATGCTAGAAAACTGATCCATAATACCGCATTTAACACCAGCAAACTCATGCTCTGCTTTTTGTGCGGTAAAAGCAATATCTCTTTTGTTAAGACCGAGGTCATAAAGTTCGTTTAACGCAACCCCTAAGCCACATTCCAAAGCAGCAGATGAAGATAAACCTCCACCAATTGGAATTGATCCTGCAAAAACACAATCAAAACCACTTACTTTTAAGCCTTTTTCGGCTAAAACTGCTATTACACCAATCAGATAGTTATTCCACCTTTTTTCTGATTCTTTAAGGCTGCTAAGATGGATTTCATCTTCCTCTCCTAAATCCATTGCATACACTCTACAAATATCGCTTTGGTTTGGAGCAATGGCATACACTATTTCTCTGTCAATTGCTGCGGGTAAAACAAAGCCGTTATTGTAATCGGTATGTTCACCAATAAGATTAATTCTACCAGGAGCCCTAAACAACTTAGGCTCCTTTTTATACAATTTCTCAAACTGGCTAATAATTGCTTGATAATCCATTTAAATCAATTTTAGTTAACGTATCAAATTACCAGAATATAGCATACAATGCTGCGAGAATACCGCAGATCAATAATGCACCAATATTAAACTTAGGGCTGGTTTTGAATAATGCACCGTTTATTTCAATTGCATTAGGGTGCTCTTTTTCTTTACTCATCATACTTATGATAATCATAATTACCGCGATGATGATGAACACGATTCCCATACGGTCGATAAATGGTAAATCTGGAGTTGCAAATTTGAAAAGAACAGACAATGGAATTGTTAAGATTGCAGCAGCAAATGCTGCAGCAGCAGTAGTTCTTTTCCAGAAGAAACCAAAAACAAAGATTGCTAATACACCCGGAGAAACGAAACCTGTATATTCTTGAATAAACTGGAATGCCTGATCGAGCACACCTAATTGCGGAGCTACAAGTGCAGCAATAAAGAATGCAACTAGAGAAACAATTCTACCTGTTCTTACAAGGTTTGCCTCAGAAGCATTTTTGTTAAAGTAGTTTTTGTACAAGTCCATTGTGAAAATGGTAGAAGTACTGTTTGCCATTGATGCCAATGAAGATACGATCGCAGCGGCCAAAGCAGCAAATGCAACACCTTTAAGACCAGCAGGTAAAAGGTTTAATAGTGCAGGGTAAGCTTTATCAGATTTAATTAAGCCTGTAGCTTCATCAGTTAATGCTGCTTGGAAGTCTACACCGATTCTATCCATTGTAAGCTGCAACATATCAGGGTTTTGAACAATGATGTAAGCTGCAATACCAGGAATAACTACTATAAGTGGAATTAATAATTTTAAGAAACCGGCAAACAACACTCCTCTTTGTGCTTCGTCTAAGTTCTTTGCAGCAAGCGCTCTTTGTGTAATGTATTGGTTACATCCCCAATAGTTAAGGTTTACAATCCACATACCACCAACAAGCACACTTAAACCAGGTAAATCTAAATAAGCATCTCTTACTCCACCTTTTCCATCTGGAATCATCATTTCACCTTGTGAGAGAATCATGGAGAAGTGATCTGCAGCTTCTTTTCTAAGCAAGCCTAAACCAGCAAATGCATCGCCATCACCTACGATGTCTAATGCCAAATAAGTAGTTGCTAAACCACCAGCTACCAAGAAAACTACCTGTACAACATCTGTCCATGCAACGGCTGTTAAACCTCCGTAAATTGAATAAACAATTGCAAAAACTGCTAAACCAATAATTGCATATTGTAAAGGAATTCCCATTACAGTTTCTAGACTCAATGCACCTAGATATAGTACTGAAGTAAGGTTTACAAACACGTAAACTAATAGCCAGAATACAGCCATCATGGTTCTTACAGTATCGTTATATCTTTGCTGTAAGAACTGAGGCATGGTATAAATTTCTTTTTTCAGGAATATTGGAAGAAAGAATTTACCGACAATTATAAGTGTAGCTGCTGCCATCCACTCGTATGTAGAGATCGCGAGTCCCATTGCGAAACCTGAACCCGACATACCAATAAATTGCTCTGCTGAAATATTTGATGCAATTAGTGAAGCTCCTATAGCCCACCACGGTAAAGATTTACTGGCAAGAAAGTAATCTTTCGAATCTTTTGTATGTCCTTTCTTGTCTTTGGATACCCATAATCCCAAACCGATAATCACGAGACAGTACCCAATAAAGACAAGTACATCGATAGTTGAGAAATTCATATTTTACTATTTAAAAATTTAGATAATTTGAAATCATTTTTTTAGAAAAATACTAAGAAAAAATTGTAGATTTAAAAGTAAATTAAACTTTTATATTCTCAAAATATATTTCTCTGTAATCGATTTAGATTGCTCTCAGAGCCATTTTTTTCGATTTTTTAAAACTAAAAAAAATTTACAGAAACCAAGAAGAACTTTCAAGTTAATTTTTGTGAAGCCTTTATTTTTTTAAGAGAGACAGGTCAGTTTTTAAAATAAGCCAAAATCCACAAGCAACCTAAAAATAAGTATTATGCTCAGCCGTTGAACTCAATAAAAACCAAATAAGAAATTACATTCCTCTATTTTTTGTAACATTATTTTTAAGGCTGAGCACTCAAGGGAATATGACATTTAGTGATTTCATTCCACCTGAAGAAAAGGTAGAACAATTTACCAATTCTTATTTCAAAAAAATAAACAGCATATTTTTTTATATGCTATTGGTATTTTACTTTCTAGGTATAGCCTTGGCATTTTACTTCCATAACTTCGTGCTGGCTCTTGTAATGGGCTTCTTAAACATTACAATGTTTATTGGAGTAAAAGAAATCTTTCCACCTCGAAGTACTTTTTACAAGTATGTTTCGGGAGTTACACTCGCTCTTTTTTACCTGCAATACACTGTACAATCCTATGGGCACTTTTATGTACATTTTGTATTTTTCCTATATTTAACAGCCCTCATCATGTTTCAGAACTGGAAGGTGCTACTTACCTTCTTTATAGCTGGCTTGTTTATAAACTCAGGTAGTCTTATTACAGATTATATAAACACCTCTAATAACATAGAGTACTTTAGTCAAAATATTTATAAAGAATTATCTACTACCGAATGGATTATCACTTACTTATTTGACTTTATCCATTTTATCCTGTGTGTTTTTACAGCCAATTACTTAAAAAAGCAAAATCTAAAAAACATAAAAAACACCATTTATTTAGAGGATCAGCTCAATATTGAAGCAAATACACAGCTCGCATATAACATCTCACAAAACAATCTAGACTCTGAGTTTGAACTAAAAAAAAATGACCTAATAGGAAAAGCACTCTACAACATGCGTGAAAACCTTAAAAACATTCACGAAGAAAATAACATTAATCATTGGATTAATAATGGTATTAGCTCTATCACCGAATCTTTAATAGATAGTAACCACATAGAAGAACTGGCTGATAACATACTTAATAAAATTGTAAACTATATCGATGCATTGCAAGCTTGCTTTTATATTGTAGCCGAACCAGACGATAAATCTGAAGATGTTCACCTCGATTTAATTGGAAACTATGGAAGCTCTGCCGATGAAAAAGAGAAATTTAAGAGCTTTTTCTTGGGCGAAAGTTTAGTTGGAGAAGCAGCTCAGCAAAAAAAGAGTATTATTATAGACAATCCACCAGAAGATTATGTACATATTAATTCGGGTTTAGGTAAAGCCAAACCTGAATGTATTATTATTATACCTTTAAGCTTTCAAAACTCATTGCAGGGAATTATCGAAATTTCATCATTTAAAAAATTTAAAGAGTATGAAATTAGATTTTTAGAAACGATAGCCGAAAAAATTGCTATTTCGTTGAACTCAGCCAAATCCAAATTTAAAACTAATCAATTATTAAAAGAGGCTCAGCAACTAAACAATCAGCTAAAAACCCAAGAGGAAGCCATGCGCTTAAACATGGAAATAATGTCGAGTACCCAAAGCGAAATTGCCAGAATTAACTCCGAAATGGAAGGTACACTCGCTGCCATTAATATGAGCTTGGTTACGGTAGAGTTAAAAATAGATGGTACTATAATTAATGTAAATACGAATTTTAAAAAACTTACTGGATACGCATTTCAAGATATTCGAGGCACAAACTTTAGCCATTATTTTGTAGAGAAAACAAAGACTGAATTTTGGAAAGATATACTGAGAGATACTATTAAAACAGGGGTATTTCTAATTTTAGACAACAGTTTTAATGAGAAATGGATTAAAGGTATTTTTACAGTAATAAATAACCAACAAGGAGAGCCTGGTAAAATTTTCTTGATGTGTTATGATGTAACTGATGAAAAAAACAACCAAATAAAATTAGAAGAAGCACTCACACTTTACGAAGAAAAAGAACAACAAATTAACAGAATGGAAGCACAAATGCGCAATCAATTGAAATATATGAATACTAAAATTGATGAAGAAAGTGAGCAATCTACAGAGCTAAAACAATTATTACAGCAAAAAAACGAACAAATAAAAGCTCTAGAAACTGAATTACTCACCTTCAAAAAAAGCAGCTAGTTTCTTATTAAAAGCGAACCATCACCGTAACTCAAAAAACGATAATTTTCATTTAAAGCAACCTCGTATACTTTTCGCCAGTCTTCGCCTATAAATGCAGCAATAAGCAATATTAAAGTACTTTCTGGCAAGTGAAAATTAGTTATTAAAGCATCACAGATTTTAAAATCGTAACCCGGCATAATCAGAATCTCAGTTTCCCCAGTGATTTCTTCAAGCTGGTTGGTTTCCATAAAATCTAAAACCGCTTGCAACGCTTCTTTTCTACTTGGCAATCCAGCATCATCATACTGATATGGATAGAGTTTTTTAATAAATAAGTTTTGCTGCTCAGTATCTCCTTTTATTAATTGAACCCCATACCAATAAATACTTTCCATTGTACGCATAGACGTGGTACCAACAGCCAATATTTTCTCCGATTGCAACAAATTCTCTATGTTATATTTATAAACCACAATCTGTTCGCAGTGCATCTCATGCTCTTTGATGTCGTTTACTTTTACTGGCTGGAAAGTTCCAGCACCCACATGCAAGGTTAATTCATCTAGCAACCTACCTTCAGTTTTAAAGGCTTCTAGCATATTGTCTGTAAAATGAAGCCCGGCTGTTGGCGCAGCAACTGCACCTTCTTTTTTACCATATACTGTCTGGTACTCCGTTTCATCAATATCTTCGGCAGCTCTGTTTAGATATGGTGGCAGTGGTGTGTTTCCCGCAGCCTCTACTACATCCACAAAATTTAAATCTGAGTTAGGTTCATTAAATAGATTCCAGCTAAATTTTACCCAACGCTTTTCCCTATCTACAATTTGCACCTGCAATTCAACTGCTTTACCATCAACTACTAATTGCCTACTTAAAACCTGATCGTCTTTCCAGCGCTTTAAATTGCCAATAGTACAAGCCCAAACAGCATCGTTTTTAACCAACATAGCTTCTTGCACAATACGCGTCGGCTGCTCTGGATGTAATAAAAAAACCTCGATAATTGCTCCAGTGTCTTTCCTAAAATGCATTCTGGCAGGTAGCACTTTGGTATTATTAAAAAACAGGCTATAATTCTTATCTAAAAAGCTTCCTAAATGCTTAAAAGTATCGTGGGAAATTTCTCCATCTTTATATACAAGTAGTTTCGCGCTATCTCTTTCTTTTAAAGGATAAGCCGCTATTTTTTCTTTTGGCAACTCGTATTGGTAATCTTCAAGCTTTACATCAATCTCTTTCACTGAAATACTTCTTAATTTATCTGACTATTATAATTTTTTAATTCTACTCATCGCCAATTTGTTTCTGGAAATTCCATTGTACAACCTAACTTTGAGGCGAACAAAATTATCTGATATAAAATATGTACAAAGTTATCCGTTCATTCCTATTTTTCTTTCCTCCAGAGCAGATTCATCACTTTACATTCAGTTGTATTAAGTTTTTCTTTAAAATTCCACTAGTTAAACCGCTCTACAAAGCCATTTCGCAAAGTAACTCACCAGAATTGCAAGTAGAAATTGATGGCTTAAAGTTTCCGAACCCTGTAGGTTTGGCCGCCGGATTTGATAAAGATGCTCGCTTAATAGAAGAATTGTCGGCACTGGGATTCGGATTTATCGAAATAGGTACTGTAACCCCAAAAGGCCAGCCGGGTAATCCTCAACCTCGCCTTTTTAGACTTAAGCCAGACGAGGCCATTATTAACCGCATGGGGTTTAACAACGAAGGTGTTGAATCGGCTGTAAGCAGGTTAAAAAAGGTAAAAGATAAGAGCATTGTAATTGGTGGAAACATCGGTAAAAACAAGATTACTCCAAACGATAAAGCCGAAGAGGATTACCTCATTTGCTATAGAAGTTTGTACGAATATGTAGATTATTTTACTGTAAATGTAAGTTCTCCAAATACACCGAACTTAAGAGAGCTACAAGATAAAGAACCGCTCACTAAACTTTTGAACCTGATACAAGCAGAGAATCAAAAGCAAATAAAACCCAAACCTGTATTTCTAAAAATTGCTCCAGATCTTACAGATAGCCAATTAGATGATATTATTGAGATTGTAGATGAAACTAAAATCTCTGGAATAATCGCGACCAACACCACCATAAGCAGAGCAAGTTTAATTACTTCTAAAGATACTATTGGGCAAATAGGCAATGGAGGTTTAAGTGGAAAACCTTTAACTGCCCGATCTACGGAGGTGATAAAATACCTTTATGAGAAATCTGGAAAAAAGCTCACTATTATCGGAGTTGGCGGGATTCACAGCGCGAAAGATGCCATAGAGAAGTTGGAAGCAGGTGCTTGCATGGTGCAACTATACACAGGATTTATTTATGAAGGACCGGGACTTATAAAGAAAATCAATCAAGCAGTGAAAAAGTATAAAAAAAACACTAACAGACTTGCAGGTTAAAAGTACCTCTTTCTAAATATGTTCGAATACGAACATAGCTATTACGATAGCGGACACGTAACTTTTTATATAAAATATCAATTTTAATATAACTTATTGATAATCATTACATTAAACTCACTGGCACATCCCTTGGTAAAAACATCATGTGTCAAATTAATTTTCTTGTAACGATATAGATTATAAGTTTAAAATATTTGATTGTTGTAGTTTTAATAATTGTGGTTGTTAAAAGCCGTTTCTTTGAAGCGGCTTTTTCCATTTATAAACTTTAATATTTTTTACACTTTATCGTATTTCTTCTTCATGTATTGAAAAGACTCTTTTATTAACTCTTTAAGCACTTCGATATCTACATCTTCTAACTTGTTTATATATAAACACGATTTGCCAGTTTTGTATTTACCTAGTTTATTCATTAGCGTTTCGTATCTATCGAAACCGGGCATTATGTAAACCGCAAGGTTTTGCTTACGCGGAGAAAAACCCACCATAAAAAAATCACCCTCTCTCCCACTCTCATATTTATAATGATATTTTCCAAAACCAATAATGCTTGTTCCCCACATTTTTGGCTCTAAACCTGTAATCTCTTTCATGATGGTAAGCGTAGAAAAGCCATCCTTTTTTCGCTTTTCATTCTCTACTTCATTTAGAAATTGCTTAACATCTCCATCATTTAAAGTAGTTTTCATATCAGACTTTGCCATAGTGCAATAATTTTAAAATGAACATTCATATTAAAACTAAGCAGGCAGATCGTAAAAGAGTTACGAAGTTTTAAAGGGAAATGGATTTAGAGAGAATGGGTAAATAAAAAAATCCGATCAGGAGGTTTGTCCCAATCGGATTAATTCGATAATGTATATTTTTAATATGAGTTTGCTTAATGTGATTCGTAAACAAGTTCTGGCTCTTCAACTTCCATATAGCCTTCTTCATTCAATCTAACTAATTGAACTTGCTTTAGCTCATTAATTAACAATGGATCGTACTTAGCTGTCACTCTGATGTAGTTTTCAGTAAAACCGTGCATCATTCCATTTTCTACATCATTCTCAAAAAGCACTGTTGCCTGATCTCCCACATGCTGCTCATAAAATGCCCTTTTCTTTTTGTGAGAAAGACTTCTAAGCATTTTTGAACGCTTTTGTCTGGTTTTCTGTGGAACGGCACCTTCCATATCAATTGCTGGTGTATTTGGTCTCTCTGAGTACGTAAATACGTGCAGATAAGAAACATCCAACTCATTAAGAAAATGGTATGTATCTAAAAAATCTTCTTCTGTTTCTCCCGGAAAACCAACAATTACATCAACCCCAATGCAGCAATGCGGCATGAGTTCTTTTATTTTGGCAACTCTATCTGCATATAATTGTCTCTCATACCTTCTTCGCATGAGTTTTAGCAGCTTATCGCTACCAGACTGCAATGGAATGTGAAAATGAGGCACAAACCTTTTAGACTCAGCTACATACTCGATAATATCGTTGCTTAGCAAATTAGGTTCGATAGAAGAAATACGGAAACGCTCAATGCCTTCTACTTGATCTAACTCTTTTACCAAATCATAAAAACGGAATTGTCTTCTTCCTTCAACAATACCAAAATCACCCAAATTAACTCCTGTTAAAACCACCTCTTTTACTTCGGTAGCCGCAATTTCTCTTGCGTTTACCAAAACACTTTCTACAGTATCGCTACGGCTTTTACCTCTCGCTAATGGAATCGTACAAAAAGTACAATTGTAGTTACAGCCATCTTGCACTTTTAAGAAAGTACGAGTGCGATCATTCATAGAATAACCGCTGATAAAAGAATTAGCTTCGGAAACTTCAGAAGCAAAAACCTGAGGTTGTTCTGGTTTTACAAATCCATCGAGTAAATCTAATAGCCTAAACTTCTCTGCTGCACCAAGTACGGCATCTACTCCCGGAATTTCTGAGATTTCTTTGGGTTTTAACTGCGCATAACATCCGACAATAGTAACATAAGCATTTGGCGAAATCGCCTTTGCTTCTCGTACTACTTTGCGGCATTTTTTATCTGCATTGTCGGTTACAGAGCAGGTATTGATAATAAATATATCAGGAGTGTCTGAAAAAGAAACCTTCTTATAACCGCGCTCTTCAAACATTCGGGCAATGGTAGAGGTTTCCGAAAAATTTAATTTGCAACCTAGGGTATAAAAAGCTACTTTCTTCATTTTAAATCATTTTTTAAGCTGACAGAACATATAGTCTAACAGCAAACACCTTTTTACCTGTTTTATGTTTCTTGTAATAGATAAAAAGGTGTTTTTTGAAACAATTTGCAAAGTTAAAGAAAATGTAGCTTACCTGAAATAGCTATGGCATATATCAGCTATTTCTGAATATCTGGAATATTCGCAACAGCACTTTCGAGCATACGATACTGAAACTCCTCTAAGTTGGTTTCGAACATAAAATAAGATGTATTCTTATTTGTAAGTGCTCTAGGATCGAGTCTTAACCTATAACCAACCCAGTTTTCGCTTTCATTTTTTCTGTGGTAGCGCAAAAACTCCTCGCCATCAAAAGCAAATTTGATTTGGCCTTTACTATAGTTTATTATCAGTTGATTCTTTTTAAGCTCGATTTGACCACAGTTTTCTACGACTGTACGATACTCGAACATATCATCCTGATTAAAGAATATCACATTGTTTTTCTTTTTTGCATATGTGATATTGTGTTTGTCTAAAAATTTACGGGCATCTTCTGTAATCTGAAAAGGTTCCAGAGAAATTGTAGCAAAAAAATAAGCAGTAAGTAAAAAAAATGCGATTTTCATATTTAATATGGTTTGAGTTAACACTAATTGTATGTAGATAAAAAAAGATTTCAGAAAAAATTACTCATAAAAAATAAGGGCACTTTTACCACAATTAAGTTAGTAAAAATACCCTTAATCTTCAATTTTTAATGATTTATTCTTTCTTCTATTAAGTATTATTATACAATTAATGACAAATACTCACACTATGTGCATGGTTTGCTTTAGGGCTTATGTAAGGTATGCCTAGATTTAATCCTCGCATAATAAATAACACACCTAAACATACAACTACCACTGGTAAAGACCTACGCACAAAGATTCTAAAACTAGGCCCAATTAGTTTGCCGAGGTAAGAAACTAGTAGCATCATAGGTAAAGTACCAAAGCCAAAAGCAGCCATATACAATGCACCATCAGCCACGTTACCTGCAGCAACTGCACCGGCTATACCTAAGTAGACCAAACCACATGGTAAAAATCCATTTAGAAAACCGATTAAAAACACGGTATGTACACTCTTTTTACCTAACAAGAGTCCCATGTTTTTTTTGAGTTTACCAATGAAGCCCGAAATCACAAAATTGAAATTAAAAAAGCGTTTTAGGCTGTATGGCACTACTACAGAAATAACTATAAGTGCACCTAGAACAATTGACAAGTTTTGCTGAGTACTCCATATAGCTACTCCGTAGCCAACAGAGCCGAAGAAAGCACCCATTAATGCATAAGTTGAAATTCTACCAGCATTGTAAATAATTCTGGAAAAGAATGCAGCAGAACTTCCTTTGCCAATTACAGGAACAGCCAGTGCGATTGGTCCACACATACCGGCACAATGCAAACTTCCTAATGCACCAATGGTTAAAGCAGTCCAGAGTTCCATAATCGTTTACTTATTGAATGTAAAATGGTTCTTCAAAAAAGTACGATTTACCATCCATCTCCCACTCCAATTTTACTCGGTAGTATCCTTTGGTAATCTTATCTGTACTAATTTGCTGCAAACCTTCTTCATTTATAGCAATATCAAATTGCTTATCAAGCCCAGAGTCGGAGGGTCTGAAAAGATAAATACTACCCTCAAGCTCTTTCCCTACCATATCGGTCGGGAAAGAAATCTCAAGAGCTTCATTATTCATTCTCATACTCACGCGACTATTTAGGCTATTTGTATTCTTAATTTCATCTATTCTATTCTGGTAAGCCAACTCCTCTGCATAGTAATCTTCTGTAACCAGATGAATATTTTCTTTAGTGCTGCTGAATACAGCAAATAATATAAATGCAACAAAACAGGAAAAGAATAAAGCAATTCCGTAACCCCAGTGAAATTTAAAAGTGCTCATTTTAATATTCTTTTAGATTTTAATTGAACTTGATTATTTAGCTGGCCCCATAAAGTTTGTAGAAACAGTCTCTATAAGTTTACCTTCTGAGTAAATGCCAACATCTATTTTGGTTTTTAACTTGGTAAGTACATCTCTATCAAGTATCACAAACATTGCTTGTTCGGTAACTCCTTGTTTGTCAACTATTAATTCGTTACCAACTAGCTTAATCTCTCCTTTCAGAGATTCATCCATCAGTTTTACATCTACTGACAAGCCATGGTTTGTTTTATTGATGATCTTGATGTTATACAGGTTGCTAATCTTGTTATCTCCTTGGTCTTGGAACAACATACCCGGTGTTCTAAGAATAGTGGTCTCCACCTCTGAGCGAGTGATAAGCAATATTGCTACAAAAGCTACAAGCAAGGTAAGTACGCCTGTATAAGCCCAAGAGCGGGTAGACATTTTAAAAGGTGTCTTTTTAGCAATGTTCTCTTCTGATGCATAGCGAATTAAACCTTTTGGTTTACCAATTTTATCCATTACGCTATCGCAAGCATCCATACAAGCTGTACAGTTGATACATTCTAACTGAGTACCATTTCTAATATCTATACCTGTTGGGCAAACGTGCACACATTGGTGGCAATCAACACAATCGCCTTTACCTAATGCCGCTCTATCTTCTTTTTTTCTGTATCTGCCTCTTTCTTCTCCTCTTACATAGTCGTAAGCAACTACTACTGAATCTTTGTCTAATAGCACACCTTGTAATCTACCATAAGGGCAAATTGTAGTACATACTTGCTCGCGTAGCACTGCAAATACAGTATAAAATGCCGCACTAAAAAGTAATATAATACCTAAGCCTGCAAGGTGTTCAGATGGTGGATCGGTAATGATGGTTAGTAGCTCATCGATCCCGATAATGTATGCTAGAAATGTATTCGCAATAAAAAAGGATATTAAATAGAAGATGGCAAACTTAGAACCTTTCTTAAGGATTTTTTCTGAGTTCCAAGGTTGGTTACTGAGTTTCTGTTGTTTCTTCCAATCACCTTCTATAAAGTATTCTATCTTTCTGAATACCATTTCCATAAATATAGTTTGGGGGCAAACCCAGCCACAAAAAATTCTTCCGTAAACTACTGTAAACAGTACGACAAACAATACAATCGATATAAGACCCAGGGCAAACAAATGTGAGTCTTGTGGCCAAAAAATCTGTCCGAATATTACAAACTTACGCTCTAGAATATTCAGCATTAAAAGCGGCTCGCCACCAATTTTAATAAATGGTCCGGAAAACAAAATCGCTAAAAGCAAATAGCTTACAATTGTTCTTTTGTTATAGAATCTACCTTTAGGTTTCTTAGGGTAAACCCAAACTCTTTTACCTTCCTCGTCTATTGTTGAAAGGGAATCTCTGAAACTTGAGACTGGTTCTTCTTCATATATCCCTTGCATGGTTTTAATGGTTTTTAGTTAGATAATGTCAGTAATAATAGTATAAATGTTCATTTGTTCATATATATATTCTAAATATGCCGCACTATTGTAAGTGCGGCTTAGATTATATTTAGTTAGTAAATTCAATTATTTTACCATAGAAATGCTGTTGTCTTCTACAGTTGCATTGCTACTTACTGCGTCTGAAGAACCTTCTGTTGGCTCATACAAATCGCCTTGAGGGTCTTTTGGATTTGGAGGATTTGTTCCCACCAAAGTAAGAATATAGCTCGCTACACTCTGCATTTGAGATGGGCTCAATTGTGTTTTCCAAGAGATCATACCTTTTTCTGGCACACCATATTTAATGGTTTTAAACACATCTTTAATATCTCCACCATGCAACCAGTAATTATCTGTCATGTTTGGACCAACTCCACCTTGGCCTTCTTTACCATGACAAGCTGCACAGCTAGTTTGGAAAATCTGCTTTCCTTCTGCTAGGGCAGATTCATCGCTTACAGCAACTACATTTAACTCATCAATTGAATTGGCTTTTTGTGCCATAAAAGTTTCAACTTCTATCCTCGCCTCTTCCATTGCAGTTAAATATTCTTCTTCTGAAGATGGTCCTGCATCAGATAGGTGATAAAATCCGATGTAGATAGCAGCAAATAAAATTGAGAGGTTAAACAACATTTTCCACCATGGTGGCAGGTTATTATCCAATTCGATAATACCATCATACTCATGGTCTGTCATAATCTCCTCTTCTCTATCTACAGGCACAGCATCTTGTAATTTGCTTGCCCATTTTTCGAAGAAACTAACCGATTCAACAGCTTCTGCACCTTCTGCTTCTTCAGCACCAAACAATATGCTCTTCATTTTAAGAATTACAACTATGAGCACAAGTCCGATTAAGATGAGTATAATTTCAAGCGTTAAAATCATCCATAGAAATGAATCGTTTGATGCCATTTCTTGTAAGCTACTAGTTGCAGTGTCAGCCGCGGTAGCAGAAGATGCCCCCCACAACAATGCAGCACCCATTGCAAGCAACTTCTTATTAAGTAAAATTCTAGATATATTTTTCATTGTCAGATCAATTTTAAATAAGCATCCTAGGCCAACTATTCATCTTCGAGTGGTAAATTTCCCATCTCTTGTATTTCGCTTTTAGATATTTTCATCACGTAGATGAACATCACTACAAAAAACACGAAGAAGATTGTTAGGGAGATTACTGGGTAGATTTCGATTCCGAA
>PBYL01000208.1 GCA_002729595.1 Thalassovita sp.
AGCTACTAATCATTTTAATTATGCAGACATCGCCTACCTCTCTGGCAATCTACAAACTGCCCGAACTAAACTTGAGCAGTGTATGCATATTTATCAGCAATTGGGACTTACCAACTCTACTGAGTATGCGCAATGCTATGGGAATTTGGGATTAATTGATGCGGCAGAAAAGAATTGGAAAGAAGGTGAAAAAATGTTTCAGCTAGCACTCGATATTATTAGTTTAGATAAAGAGTCAGCCAAAACTAGCGATAGTTTTAAAATGGTGCCCAATGCACTGTGGGTGATTAATGAATACATGAACTTTCTATACAGAAAATATGAGGATTTAAAAGAGGCAAAAATTCTGAACGAGTTTAACCACTATGCCGAGATTTATCTGGATATGTCTGATAAGTTTAGAAAGCAGTTTAATGATGCTTACACCAAAAGTGTTTTGATAAAAGATAATGCTGAGGTTTACGACAGAAACATAGGCATTTATAATAAGCTCTATGCACAAACAAGTGAGCAAACATACTTAAAAGCAGCTTACAATTTTTCTGAATACGGAAGAACCTCCCTTTTAAGAGACATACAAGACAGTAAGATAAATACTTATGCAGGTGTACCCGATTCTGTTTTGCAAAAAGAAGCAACGCTACAACAGCAAATAAATATTTTGAACCAAGAGCTGTTGAATAAGCCTGATGATGTGCAGACGAAAAAAGATTTATTGGCTAGCAAAGAAGCATTAAACAAGTACATCGAAGAGCTGAAATACAATTACCCAAAGTACCACGAGCTCAAGTTTAATTCAAGCATCCATTCTATAGAGGAGATTCAATCTTTTATTACAAAAGAGGAAAACTTGATCGAGTTTATGCAAGATGATACCGCTTATTATGCACTCATCGTCAAAGCAGATTTTACAGATTTAAAGCATTTGGGAAATAGAAACCTAATAAACCAACTTGTTAGCGAATGGAAAAATGCTTTGGTAACTCGCAATGATGCAGAAGTATTGGAAAAAGGTTATGCACTCTATCAAAAACTTTGGCAACCATTCGAAGCTGAGCTTACTGGCAAGCATATTACTTTAATACCTACTGGCCCGCTTTTTTACCTCAACTTCGAAACGTTTAGCAGCAATCTTTCTGCAAACACATACCTTATATATAAGTATAATATTTCCTATGCGCTTTCATTCAATGTGCTTTTTTCTGAGCATCAAACTACAACACAAAATACTTTGCTCACTGTTACTCCCGGCTTCGAAGAAGAAATAAAGCAGCAATATCAAAATCAGCTTGATACGATTGAAAATCCTGACAGGGAATTTTTGCAAACAGTAAGGCAACCTTGGTCTTTAAAACTGGCAAATAGTTTAAAAGACGAATATGTAAATGAGGCATTTATAGGCAGTGAGGCCACTGAGGCAAATATTAAATCGAACATTCAACATGGAAATATTCTTTACTTTGGCACACATGCCATTGCAGATGCTGATGATCCGCTTCGCTCTAAATTGGTGCTAGCCAAAGAAATTGGCAACCAGAAAGAAGATGGTTATTTGCATGCCTATGAGCTATTTGGATTGCCACTACAAGCGGAGTTGGCTATTTTAAATGCTTGCGAAAGTGGTTTGGGAAATTTGCAAAAAGGTGAAGGAATGATCTCACTCGCTTACAGTATTCACTATGCGGGCTGCCCTAGCACGATGATGTCTCTCTGGAAGGTAGATGAGAAAACCAATACGCAGATTACAAGCATGATGCTCACTTATTTATCCAGAGGATTATCTAAGAGTGAAGCCCTGAGACATGCCAAACTTGACTATTTAAAATCTGCGGGAACAGAGCTTAAAAATCCGTTTTACTGGGGTGGCATGGTGCTAATGGGAAATGATGGCAAAGTGCAGCTAGAAAGCAAAACACCTTGGTGGACTTCACTCATCGTGGTCGGTTTTATCATCCTCATTATACTGTATTACTTTATTTTAAAGAAGAAAAACAAAGCACTCACTATAGCAAATCGACAAAATATGAGCTATTAATTTTAGGCTAGTTTTAACTGCTCAATGTGTTTGCTGATTTTATCTACCTTTTCAGACCAGAAGGCAATAGCTTTGGGAATATCCACCATTTTGGTTTTTCTTGTACCAGAAACAAAATCTCGCGGAACTCTGTAAATCGGCATTGCATTTTCTCTCCAAAATTCTTTCTTCTCTGCATTCGATTCGGGCTCTTCTTTTGAAGACCAAAATCTGCGTTGCTCAATATAATCTTGCAATCTGTTTTCTAATACCTTAATTAAACTCTGCTTATCTCTCGGAATGTAACCCGGACCAGTACAACCACAAGAATGAAAAGTAATACCAGTTGTGTACAAATCTTTTATGTGCTTCCAAGCTTTCACATCTTGCTTTTTAGGTGCTTCAAAGTCTAAACCCATGTTGGCCATTAGCTCCCCACACTCTGGGCATTTTGCCGGAATTTCATCTGCTTCTCTTGCCGCTTTTCTCCTAAAATCCACCTTTAATGGACGCTTAAAAGTCTTTCTGCAACTGAAGCAAGCGTAGTGTGATTTATAAGTATTCATTCCGTAGCGACACATAAGAGCAATGTTTTAAATTGAAATCAAATTAGTATGATAACCCGACTTTAAAGAAAATTATCCCTAAAGCCGGAAGTTTGTTAGGTGCAATCCCAATTGTACAAAACATCAGAGAAGTCTAGCTTTTTTAGAGCTTCCTTTTTAATAAAAAAATTACCGACTCCAACATCACCCCACATTAAAAACTTATCTTCAGAATCTAACTGAAAGAGCAATTGATATTCTCTTAATGTTTTTTTCCATATCCTTGGGTCTTCTTGAGTAAAATAAGCATAGCCTCCTATTCTATGACCTACACTTGAGCAGTAATCAGAATAAACTTCCCAAGCAGTGTCTGGATCATCAAAACTCTCAAAAAAATCAAAACTGCTTTGACCAAAAAATTCTTCAAAGTGAACATCTGAAACAGGTACATAACATACATCTTTTTTAAATGTTAATTTGTATTCTCCAGTTAAAACCGGATAGACATCATCACTTTTTAGTAAGTCTTCTATTAAAGAAAAATCTGTTTGCAAACCTGAGTTTTTAATTTCCTTATGATAAATCACTTTAAAGCCTTCTTGTGCTGTGGGGTTGTTAAAGTTTAAACCATACAAATCATCCAAAGCAATAAAAAACTGTAGTAATCCAGTTACTGGATAATCGGGAATATGTGGTATTTCTGCAAAATTGAGCTGTGCTAAAAGCATCATCGGATTACCCTCATTATCAAGCGGATAATCTATGCCAATTGGTAAATAAGGATTGCCACCTAGCTTACTCGTTGTAATTGGTATATCAGTTTTTCCATTGGTAATTTCAACTTTTATGTAATCCAATTTGGATTGCTCGATAATATGCTGATATTCTTTTAACTCTTCTGGAAATTCCATTTTTGTTGGTTTTTGATCACTAGTTACAAACAATCGCCAAAATAAAACAGGGTTGAAGTGCAAAAAATCTTGAAGTAACAAAGAATTATACCATGATTAATAGCCTGTTAAACCTTCGCTTTTCCTGTGATAATAATTGGGTTATCAGTATCGTCTATATTGCTATTTATCTCTTCCCAATAGCTTTTTTGCTTCTCTGTTAAATTACCCTCTTCGAGCGCTTCTTCTATTAACTCTTTAACCTCAAAAGCATCAAAAGTGCGAATTAGCTTTCCGTTTGATGCAATATTTAGATAAGATATTGGAAACTTTATACCTTCATATTCACAATACACTTTACTAAACTTCACAGTCGAATTATCACTATTATCAAAGACAAAATGTTCATAATCTGACATTGTCAAAGAAACAGAATTAGTAGACACTTCTGTATGATAATCGTATTTTCTCAGATAAAATTTGTCTTTATATATATGTGCTAGAGATGCACTAGAACCTAAAGTTTTATTACCATCCTTTTTTATCTTTTTTAATCCAAAAAGTAAAAATGGTTTCATTTCATCGCCTTTTATCTGATAGATTGAATCTGAATTAGACCTTTGTAAGAGTATAATGCTATTCTGATATTTGGCAAAATATGGAGAATTGTATGCCGCCTTTTTATGATTAACTTCTAGCTCATTTTTTATTTGATTCAGTATCTTACCATCAAAAGACTGAGTACGATATAGAAAATCATAAGAAGCAGTTTCGTGAGCCATAAGCGCTATTGTGGCATCACCCATCAACAACATACCTGATAGACTCCCCTTTGTTTCGAAAGGAATACTTTCTTCAAACTCACCTGTTTCGAGATTGAATTTGAAAATTCCATCTTGCCCTATATCATGATACAAAAAGGTTTTTTCTTGCTCATCTACAACCCAAGTGTCAATCCTTCTAAATTCATTTGGGCCTTCTCCTCTAATAGCAATTGTTTTGAGAAATTTACCATCAGCAGTAAAATACAGTAGTTTGTCTTCATCTTTAGCAACAATGTACTTATCACCTATAAATCCAGAAAAATATGCTAACAATATATCCTCATTCGATTCTAACTGAATCAGCTTTATGTCTTCTACAATTTCATTTATTGCTAATTCTGTTTCTTCAAAATCGCTTGTGAGATCGATGTTTAAAACACTCATTTCGATTGTATTTGTGTTTTCTTGCTTTGGTGAACAAGATGCTAACACAACTAATGAAATGAGAAATAAAGCTTTGGATTTTAATAGTTTCATAGAAGTTAAATGTTCATTATTCTATATTAAATTTTAGCAGTTTGAGGTCATCATCTACAAAACCTACAGTATATAAATTCTCTCCTTTATCATCTACTGCCATTCCATATGCATCAACATCTAAATAATACTTATTTACAAACCTACCTTCTTTATCACTCACCCAGATTTCATTAGACATAGAAGCACTTTGCTTATGTTCTAAAAACGATTTGCCTGAATACAAGTAATAAACATTTTCATTAGATGTGCAGAGAGATTGAAAGGTGTTTTTCTCTTTAGGAGAAGTGGCCGCACCTTGATCAGCCTTTGCATGAGTTTTATACTCTGGAAAATTCTCTTCATTCTTGTATACTAACCTAAGCTCACCATTTTTATATTCAAGAATATCGACAATAAATCCCATAAAACAAGCCGAAAAGACTTTATTACTTTTATAATCATATCTCAGCGTACCTTGATATGCCCATGCTTTTTTACTATTCATTACATTTACTCTATCATTAGGGTATTCAAAAAAGTATCTGGCTTTATCGTTTGTAGTAAGCTTATATCGTCCTTCTTCATAGGAACCTGTTGAAATAAATGTGCTATCTTTAATTAATAGTGCTTCCATTGCAAAGCCATTTTCATTCATTTTAGTAATCTCAGGCACATATTTTTCATCTTCATACAGACTATCTACATTGTAAGTAAGAATACTTTTCCTATTCGTATCATATATATCAAAGCATCCGGGTTTGTTGCTAATATTAAGTCTATGTGGTCTATTTAATTGATATGGACCATTACCTCTACTTCCCCTTGCCACAAGTATGCTTGCCACAAGTTTGTTTGTATTTAATTTTAATATATGGATTGGAACCTCTGTTTGTTTTTCAAGAAAAACTAAGTAATTGTTTACATAGATGATTTGATTATATCCACTAATCGCTAAGTTTTCAACTTCAACTACCTCGTGTGTCAGTTTAACACCTTTATATTCTAGAAAACTACTTATTTTACTTTCTTCTTCTGCACATGAAAAAATTATAAAACTGATAAGTAGAATGTGTATTTGCTTCGGGAAATAGAACTTCATTTGTTAGTTTGTAATTTTAATAATTGATTTTTTAACTGCTTGAAATTGATTATTCAGATATTTTGTAAATTGATTTTACCGGTGATGAGAATCGGGTTATCATCGTCTTTAATTTTGCTATTTAGATCTACTAAAAAGCTTTTCTGTGCCTCGCTTAACTCGCCTTCTTTGAGGGTTTCATCGATTAAAGTTTTAAGTTTATAAGCTTGTATAAAATTTATCAGGTGCCCATCATTAGTGAAACTAAAATAGCTAATAGGAATTTTTAAGCCATAATAATTAAAATATGCCTTACCAAAACTTTCTATTGATTGATCTTTTTTATCAAAAATGAGATAGTGGTTATTATTAATAGACATACTCGCATTATTTGGAGAGATCTCTTTTTCAAATGAATACTTATTAAAAAAGAATTTTTCATTCTTTATATAAATGGGAGAAGCCGCGTAACCAGTTGTCTTATATCCACTAATTTTTTGTTCTTCAAGTCCTAAGTAAATGTAAGGTTGCATTTCTCCACCTTGAACTTGATAAATGGTGTCGGTATCCGATTTTTGTAAAAGAATGGAGTAATCATTTAATTGCTTGAAATATTGATCTGTTCCTGCCCATGCTCCCGGGTGTGGTTTATCTGTTTTTTCAACACCATTGAAAACTTTACCATCAGTATTTTGATAAAAATATAAATAGCCATATGTAGCAAATTGGCTAGGCATAAAAGCCAATGTTGTATCATTTACAATGAGCATTGAGCTTAAATAGCCTTTATCTTCGAAAGGGATTTCATCTACAAATGTTCCTGTTGCTAAATCAAACTTATATATATAGTCTCTTTCTCGGTCGTGATATAGGAAATACTGTTCCTCATCATCCACAGCCCATGCATCAATCTGTTTAAATTCGTCTGGTCCTTTTCCTTTTATTGCAATGGCTCTTTTATACTTGCCATCTGCCGAGAACCACATTATTTTTTCTTGTGAAAATGCGATAATATTTTTATCACCTATGTAGCCTCTAAAGTAACTTAATAAATTATCTGGATTTGTTTCTAGCTGAATCAATTTAAACTCATCCAGATATTTGTCTAATTGCAATGGGGCATCATCAAAATCCTGAGTTAGATCAAGATGAATAGCCTTTGTTTCTACAATTTCTGTGTTTTTATGAGAAGGTGTGCATGCCACAAGCAAGCTAAGTAGTAAGCCAATAGTATTTAATAGTCTCATGTTAAATTATTTTAATACCTAAATTTAGGTATTAAAATAATTTTACCAAATAAAAGCTATAATTTTGGCTTTTACTCCTTTCTAAGCGCTTTTACGGGATTGGCTTTAGCAGATTTATATGTACGGTAGCTCACTGTTATTACAGCAATAAACAATAGACTAAGCGCTGGAATAATAATTAGGTCGGCACTTAAATCAATCTTAAAAGCATAGTTTTCTAACCAATTACTTCCGCCAAAAAATACAGCCGGAACAGCCAATAGAATAGCAATAAACATCAATAGCAAATACTCTTTTGAAAGTAATAGCATGAGATTTCCGACACTGGCACCTAGTACTTTTCTTATGCCAATTTCTTTAATTCTGAGTGTGGCTGAATATGAAACTAGTGCAAATAAACCCAGACAAGCTATCAAAATTGCTAAGATAGAAAAGGCTGAAAATAGGTTACCAAATTGCAAGTCTGCCTGATATTGTCGGTTAAAATTTTCATCTAGAAAGAAGTAATGAAAGGGATCATCAGGATAGGCTTTTTTATAAGCAGCTTCTATATGCGCAATGGATTCGGGAATATCGGTTAAATTTAACTTGATTGAAAAAAAAGCGCCATATTGTTGATCAAGCCCATAAACGGTAGGTTTTTGTGCCTCTTTTAATGAGTTCCAATGGATGTCTTTTACTACACCCACAATTTGCATCGTATCTCCTCCAACAATTAAATCTTGGTTTAATGCTGCTTCTGGCGAAGCAAACTCAAAAGCCTTTACGCTCTCTTCATTCACAATCACATATTCAACATATGAATTTATATGAGTAGGAATATTTTCCTTTGCTAAAAAATTGAATTCATACGTGTGTAAAAAAGCAGTATCTATAAAAATGGCATAGCAAATTTCTCTTTCTTCGATGAGTTGACCTGGCTTCCACATACTGCCAGACCAAGTATAACCAGTACTTGGAACATTGCTAGAAATGGCAACAGATTGTATCGTATGGTGCTGCTCACACTCAGTCGTAAATTGTTGATGCAAAGTGCCTAATATATCTCTGTGCTTTTCCAAAATAACTCTTGGCCCGTTTACCACCAATATTTTTTCCATGTCGTAACCCAAATCTTGCGACTTCATATAAGTGATTTGCTTGTAGACCAGATAAGTTCCTGAAATGAGTATGATAGATATTACAAATTGAAAAACAATGAGCGTTTTTCTCAGATTGAAACCTCGTTTCGCACTAACTTTCACTGATTTTAAAACACTAACCGGCCTGAAAGAAGAAAGCACAAAAGCCGGATACAATCCTGAAAGTAAAGAGCCAAAAAACAGAATGGCTAAAAAGCCCAACCAAAAAGATTGCTCTTGTAGAATGCTAAAAGAAAGGTCTTTCCCGATGATGTTTGCCAACACTGGCAATAAGAAATAAGCAATACCAATGGCTAAAATCGCAGCCAAAACATTTACGATAATCGACTCCACCAAAAACTGACTTACCAATTGACTTTGCTGTGCTCCTATCGACTTTCGAACGCCCACTTCTTTTGCTCGATGCATGGCTCTTGCAGTAGAAAGATTTACATAGTTGATCCAAGCAATTACCAGAATAAAGACTGCAATAATGGCAAAGTAAGATACATTTTTAAGATTACCATTATTACTAGCTATTTCTCCAATTAAGCCTATTGAGTTTAAGTGTACATCTGTAATTGACTGAAAGCCATTTTTTACTTCTATATTCAATTCTTTGAGTACATCGCCAATATGCGTTTGAGTTATTTTATCAACTTTCGCTGCGGTTTCATCAATATTTGCTGTATGATCTAAAGAAACATAAACTGCAAAGTCTTCCATATCCCAGCCACCACCTTCTTTATACATGCGCCAATGAGACAGCACAAATTCTATAGGCATTAATAAATCAAACTGTAGATGTGTATTTTCGGGAAGTTTTTCGAATACCCCGGTTACTATAAAATCACCGGTTAGCAGGCCTCCACTCACTCTTAACTCTTTGCCAACCGGATTTATATTACCAAAGTATTTCTGCGCGAGTTCTTCAGTAAGTACAATACTTTGAACCTCTTTTAGCACAGTTTCTTTAGCTCCATATTTTAAAGGAAAATTGAAAAGCTCTAGAAAGTTGTTATCCACATACCAAACATTATTTTCTTGATGCCGGGCATCGTTTTCTTCATTAATTAGAATTAAACCCAAATTTTGCGGGTTAATTCTAACCATTTCTTTTACTTCAGGAATTTCCTCTTTTATACTCGCTCCCAAACCATAAGTAACATCTACACCTTTGGCTGTTACTTCTCCATTTTCTGAAACAGTTTGAGTAACTCTATAAATGTCTTCTACATCATCATGAAAATTATCATAACTCAACTCAAAATGGATGTATTGATAAATGAGCAAACAAACTCCCATGCCTACAGCCAAACCCAATATGTTTATACTTGAATAGAATTTTTGCCTTACCAGAATTCTAAAACTAATTTTGAAGTAATTACTAAACATACCAGAATTGATTAGGGAGTTTTTAAAAAGTGGTCTCATTAAACTTGGGCGTAACAATCCCAAAACCTGAAAAAAATATCTCCATGCTGCTTTTCGCTTGCCATCTTCCAGATTGCGTTGATACATTTCTTCCAAGTCACCTTGTATCTCTGTGTAG
>PBYL01000209.1 GCA_002729595.1 Thalassovita sp.
TAATTTATTATTTTCTTCTTTTAATAGTGATAGTTAGTTTTAAAGCAGCTTGTCTTTTTTCTTAATAGGAAAAAATGACTGTTTTACAGAGATAGCAACCGATTATAATCGGCGAAAAAATCATTTAAAATAATGTTATATAAAGTTTCAACTCCTTTAATCTTCATATTTACTTTTTTGTCTGTATCACTTTCTGCCCAGAAAAACTTTTGGGATGATCTAAGTGATGTTTCTTTTAAGAATAAAAAAGATCAGGCTTCCGGATTTGAAATTACATATCCTGTTTTTGGAGAAAATGTGACTCAACTCAAAGGGAAAGAAATTACCCTGAAAGGTTTTATGGTTCCTCTTGATCAATACACCAGCGAAAAAAAGTTTGTGCTCTCTTCATTACCTTATAATATCTGTTTTTTCTGTGGTGGAGCAGGTCCCGAAACAGTTATAGAAGTCTTTTGTAAAGAACAAATTGATTTTACTGATGATCCTATCTACGTAAAAGGAATATTTGAACCTAATTCGGATAATATCGAACAATTGATGTATCTCTTAAAAGATGCTACATTGGTTGATTAAACCCTAATTTGTGTTAAAATCTACATTTCTACCTAGATTTAAAGATAATTTGAGAAAATTAAAAAGGAAATTTTTCAATTATTCCATTGGAGAAATACAATATTTATCTGAAATAATTATATTTAGCTCTCATTTTCGGGTGACTGAGATCGTATTTTTTTAATTAGATGTACTACAACAAGTTTTTAATACTCTTTTTTTCGCTGTTTTTTTCCTTATTTAATCTAAAAGCTCAGGATAAAAATGATGCTGAAACCATCAAAAATATTTTTGATGAAATCCTCACTAATGATGCTTGCTACGAAAACCTTAGATACTTAACTACACAGATAGGAGGGCGATTAAGTGGTTCTCCACAAGCTGCCGCCGCTGTAGATTGGACCAAAGAAGTAATGGAAAACTATGGTTTTGATACAGTTTTCTTGCAAGAGGTTATGGTTCCGCATTGGGTAAGAGGAAAAAAAGAGATAGGTAGAATTGTAGGATCGGAGAAAATGGGCAGTTTTGATGTAGCTGTTTGTGCTCTCGGAAACTCAGTAGGTACAGGTGATGAAGGCGTAATTGCTAACTTGGTAGAAGTACAAGATTTCGAAGAGTTAAAAAAACTCGGCAAAGAAAACATTCAAGGAAAAGTGGTCTTTTTTAACAGACCTATGGATCCAACATTAATACAGACATTTCAGGCATATGGTGGAGCTGTAAATCAGCGTGGCGCTGGAGCTTCTGAAGCAGCAAAATATGGAGCAATCGGAGCAATTGTTCGTTCAATGACCACCTCAAGCGATGATTTCCCTCATACAGGTAGTTTAAATTATGCACTCAATGTGCCTCAAATACCTGCCATCGCAATAAGCACAAAAGATGCTGACTTATTAAGCAAACTTCTTAAAGACGATACATCACTCAAATTCTACTTTGAAACTCATTGTGAAATGAAAGAAGAAAAACTTTCGCACAATGTAGTTGGTCAGATAACAGGAAGTGAGTTTCCTGAAGAATATATAGCGATTGGTGGACACTTAGATTCTTGGGATATGGCTCAAGGTGCACACGATGATGGCACTGGTTGTATGCAGTCGATAGAGGTATTGAGAGCTTTTAAAGCTTTAGGAATTAAGCCTAAAAGATCGATAAGAGCAGTAATGTTCATGAACGAAGAAAATGGTTTAAGAGGAGGATTGAAGTATGCAGAATTAGCCAAAAAAAATAAAGAAAAGCACATCGCTGCTTTAGAGTCTGATTCTGGAGGTTTTACTCCAAAAGGATTTTCAATTGGTGGAAGTGATAAAGTGGTTAAAAAAGTATCTGCTTGGAGCGGGCTTTTTAAACCCTACAAAATATATGAATTTGAAGCTGGTGGTGGAGGTGCAGATATTGGGCCTTTAAAAGCACAAGATGTTCCTTTATTTGCTTTTAGACCAGATTCTCAAAGATATTTTGATTATCACCATGCTGCTAATGATACTTTCGATAAGGTAAATAAAAGAGAGCTAGACTTAGGAGCAGCAGCTATGACATCCCTTATTTATTTGATTGACAAATATGGTTTGTAATAGTTTTTATAAAATTTAATTTTATTACATTGAAATTTATACCGTAAAAGGTTGCATAATAAGATATACGATAATTAGTTATTTTGGAGCGAACACTTAAAGACTAACTGAATCCAACATTTTAGCTAACAACAAAATATTAAAGCTATGGTCTTAACACTACAAATTTTTATTTCTATTTATTTAGCAGTTTCTACTGCAGCATTGGTTATTTATTTATATAAGAAGTTTTTACAGTTTCTTAGTCCTATCAAAGGTTACATTGTAGGAGGTTTATTAATTGTTTCTTTATTAACCTTCGATTTAGCAATGTTTTCTTTCACCTCAGCTAAAATTACAAATTTAAATCAGCAGAATACATCGCAGATCTCATACTATAATTAATTGTAGTATCAGTTAAAGAAATTATTAAAATATCTTATTTGAGAAAAGACTGTCTGTATATTTACAGAACAGTCTTTTTTGTTTTATGGAAAATCATCATTTATATATTCAAAGAGCAGTAGAGCTTGCGAAAGAGGGAGTGTTAAATGATAAAGGAGGTCCTTTTGGGGCTGTAATAGTGAAGGATGGAAAAATTGTGGGAGAAGGTAGTAATATGGTTACTTCTCAAAACGATCCTACTGCACATGCAGAAGTTGTGGCTATCCGAAATGCCTGTAAAAACCTCAATACTTTTCAGCTTACAGGTTGTACAATTTATGCTTCTTGTGAGCCATGTCCCATGTGTTTAGGGGCAATTTATTGGGCAAGACCAGATAAATTGATCTTTGCTTGTACCAAAGAAGATGCTAAAAAAGCAGGTTTTGACGATCAATTTATTTATGAAGAAATAGATCTGCCTTATTCAGAGAGGAAGATAACAACTGAACAAGCAGGCAGAGATATAGCATTAGAGGCTTTTGAACTTTGGCAAGATAAAAAAGACAGAATAGACTATTAATCCAATATTTAAACAACAATACTGAAACTGGATAAATGAAAATACTTCATACAGCAGATTGGCATTTGGGAAAGAAATTGAACGATTTTTCTAGGATTGATGAGCAAAGAGCAGTTTTGGAAGAAATATGTGAGATTGCAGAAAAGGAAGATGTTGATGCAGTTATTATAGCCGGAGATCTTTTTGATTCTTTTAATCCATCTAACGAAGCTGTTGAATTATTTTACAAAACAGTACATAAGTTAGCAAAACTGGGAGCTTGTCCGGTAATTGCTATTGCTGGTAACCATGATTCTGCTGACAGAGTAGAAGCACCCGACACATTAGCCAGAGAATGCGGTATTTTTTTATCAGGTTATCCAGATACAAGAGTAAAAGAATTGGAACTAAGCACTGGTTTAAAAATTACCAAAACTGATGCAGGATTTGTTGAGCTTGAGTTGCCGCAAACTAAAGAGCTACTTAGAATAATTCTCACCCCATATGCTAGTGAAAGCCGATTGAAAAGCTTTTTCGGTGTAGAAAATACAGATAAAGAATTTAGAAACATTATTGCTGAAAAGTGGCAAAACTTAGCAAGTCAATACTGCGATAAGGATGGAGTAAATATTCTTTTAACCCATCTTTTTATGACAAATGGCACTGACCTTTTGGATGAACCAGATGATGAAAGACACATTTTACATGTAGGAGGAGCACAGCCAGTTTATACTGAAGATATTCCCAAGGAGATAGATTACACGGCACTTGGTCATTTACACAGGTTTCATAATTTAGCTCCAGACGATAAACCACCTGTAATATACAGTGGAAGCCTTTTAGAGTATAGTTTAAGTGAAACCAACCAGCAAAAATTTGTTTCAATTATTGATGCCAAAGCAGGAGAGCAAGTTTCGTATTCTAAAATCCCTTTACATTCTGGGAAAAAAGTAGTGAGGAAGAAATTCGAAAGCTTTGAAGTTGCAATTACTTGGCTAAAAGAAAACCAAGATGTTTATGTTGAATTGATTTTGGTAAGTGATACTTATATAAATGCAGCTTTAAAAAAGGAAATTTACCGAACTCACAAGGGCGTTTTAGGTATCATTCCAGAAATTAAAAAAGAGAGTAAAGAAGCTGAAGAAAAGCAATTAGATGTGTCTGCCAATATTAAAGACTTATTTAAGCAGTATTTTCACAGTAAATATAATCAGGAGGCAAATGAAGAGGTCCTGGATTTATTTGAAGAAATAATTCACAGGACCCCAGAAGAATAAAAAAAACTTGAGTTTTTTAGTTTACATATTGATTAAGCTCTATCATTTCTCTGCGTACTTTGCTATTCCATTCTAATTGTTTGTTTAGGTTAGCACCGAAAAATGTCTCATCGTTGTATAGTGAGCGATACCTTTTCATATCTGCCATCACTTTATCATAAATTGCCTGAATCTCAGCTTTACCATTATCAGCACTAATATGTGCTAAGCTAAATTCATGTCTCATTTTGCGAGCAAATAATTCTGTAATGTCGAAGTGTAATTGCTCATGAATAAGCAATTCGTTTGATTGTTTTGCTTCAACAGTCCAAGAATCGTTTGGAATAAATAATGCAGAAACTTGAAATTGAAGCACGAGCTCATCCTCTACAATTTTTCCTGTATACCTAAACTCAATTTCAAATTCACTTCTGGCAGCTTCGTAAGCTTTGCCTTCAGGAGTGCCACGGTAATCTGTCCATTTTAACTGTCTGCCTTCTTGCCAAGTAATGCTTTCAGATTCATTTTGAGCAATAATTGGAAAGGAGATAAAAAGAGCGATGAAGAAAGAAAATTTTAAGATGTTTTTCATAGAACTTTCTGTTGTTAGGTGCGGATTCTGTTTTGTTAAAAAGTCCTAATGCAAATATTCATCCCTTTTTTATGGTAAGTAGGTTCTTTTATCAGAATATAATGTATACAACAGGGTAATAAGTCCATTTTTCATACTAAAAATTATTAATTTTGCCACCTAAATTTTGAAACCTAGTTATATCTGCTAAAAATTTTAGAATTTACAGTAAGTAGATTGTTTATTAGCTAGTAAATTCTTTTTGTGAGCAGCGACATATTATAATATTTATGGCAAAATACAGAGAATACCAGCAGCTGGATTTAGTGAAAACAGGAAATGAGTTGCTGAAGTTTTGGGAAGAAAATAAAGTATTTGAGCAATCTGTAAATAGCAGAGAGGGTAAACCTACATTCACTTTCTACGAGGGACCTCCATCTGCGAATGGAATGCCGGGTATTCACCACGTAATGGCCAGAACTATTAAAGATATGTACTGCCGATACAAAACGATACGTGGATACCAAGTAAAAAGAAAAGGTGGATGGGATACCCACGGTTTGCCTGTTGAGTTGAAGGTGGAGAAAGATCTAGGTATCACTAAAGAAGATATCGGTACTAAAATATCGGTGGAAGAATATAACCAGCGATGCAGAGAAGCTGTAATGAAGTTTAAAGGTGTTTGGGACGATCTTACTCGTAAAATGGGTTACTGGGTTGACTTGGACGATCCTTACATTACTTTCGATAGAAATTACATCGAAACGCTATGGCATCTGCTTAAGAAATTGTACGACAAAGACCTTTTATACAAAGGTTATACGATACAACCTTACTCTCCAAAAGCAGGTACAGGTTTAAGTTCTCACGAATTGAACCAGCCAGGTTGCTACAGAGATGTAAAAGATACGTCTGCTGTTGCTCAGTTTAAGGTTAAAAAAGACGAAAAATCTGCTCCATTGTTTGAGGGAACAGAAGATGAGGTTTTCATATTAGCATGGACTACTACTCCTTGGACGCTTCCATCTAACTCAGCTTTGGCTGTTGGAGAAAAAATAACATACTTAAGAGTAAAAACTTTTAACCCTTATACATTTAAACCTGCTGAGGTAATTCTAGCTAAAGATCGCTTGAATGCCTATTTCACTGAAAAGCAGAAGAAAGCAGATTTTGATAGCTATAAAGAAGGCGATAAAGTAATTCCTTTTAAAGTAACTGCTGAGTTTAGTGGTAAAGATTTATGTGGTGTTAGATATGAGCAGTTGTTACCTTATGTACAACCAGAAGGTGATGCCTTTAGAGTAATACCGGGAGATTTTGTTAGTACTGAAGATGGTACAGGTATCGTTCACATCGCTCCTACTTTTGGTGCTGATGACTACCGTGTAGCACAACAGGCTGATATACCAGCTATCTTGGTAAAAGATGAAAATGGCACTCCAATGCCATTGGTAGATAAGCAAGGTCGCTTTGTAAAAGAAGTTACTGACTTCCCTTTGCGCTATGTAAAAGCGGAGTATGAAGAAGATGAAACACTGGCTGATCCTAATTATAAATCAACAGATGTTTTAATTTCTATCAAACTTAAAGAAGAAAACAGAGCATTTAAGGTAGAAAAGTATGAGCACAGTTACCCACATTGTTGGAGAACTGATAAGCCAATTCTTTACTATCCTTTAGATTCTTGGTTCATCAAAACAACTGCTTATAAAGATAAGTTAGTAGCAGCCAATAAAACCATAAACTGGAAACCTGCTGCCACTGGTACAGGTCGTTTTGGCAACTGGTTAGAAAACTTGGTAGACTGGAACTTGTCTCGCTCAAGATTCTGGGGAACTCCTTTACCAGTTTGGAGAACCGAAGATAATGCTTCTGAAAAATGTATTGGTTCAATTGCAGAACTTAATGATGAAGTAAAGAAAGCGGTAGAAGCTGGTGTAATGGCAGCAGATTCTAAAGTGACAGCTGGTGGTGTTTTAAAAGATGATTTTGATTTACACAGACCATATGTAGATGATGTAATTCTGGTAAGTGATGATGGAAAAGCGATGTACCGTGAGCCAGATTTAATAGACGTTTGGTTTGATAGTGGAGCGATGCCTTATGCACAATGGCATTATCCTTTTGAAAATAAAGAAATTTTCGAAGAGAGTTTCCCTGCAGATTTTATCTCAGAAGGTGTTGACCAAACTCGTGGTTGGTTCTTTACTTTGCATGCTTTGGCAGTGATGTTAGAGTTTCCACAAAGTGATATATCTTTCAAAAATGTAGTTTCA
>PBYL01000210.1 GCA_002729595.1 Thalassovita sp.
CTTTACAATAGATTAATTGGTCAGCATCGTCTGCAAGAAAGTTTGCATCTACAATACCATCAGTGGCTTCATTATAATAATCGGCAGTAGTTCTATTTGTAAATTCTACTCTTCCGCCATCATTATCTAAATCGCCATATAGGTTTAGTTCGTGTCTAGCATCAGCAGTACCGGTATTTATTTCAGCATCTTCTAAGATATTTAAATCTCCATAAATAGAGATGTTTAAAGATGTTGTTGAGCTATTATCGTTAATTTGCCAAATACCGTTTTCTATCCTAAACTCTCCATTAACAGTGTAATCTGCGAGATGAGTTACCACATCAGTAGAGTTATCTAAAACAATTCTAACATTGTTAAACTCCCGACTTTGATCTAGGGTGATTCCGCTACCATATAAGTAAATTGTACCACCATTTTCTCCGTCTGCAAACTCTGAGGCATCTCCAGAAGGGAAATTATCAACACCACTGGAGCCTTCCATTTTTATAATTCCATCGCCAGAAATCTCAGTAAATGTATGTCCAGAAGAACTAGTTAAATCTAAAATCCCTGAAACATCTACTAAATCGGCACTTAAATTATTACTCGTGCTTTGTATGGTTACTGTTTTGCCATTGGTAATGTATACAATATCAACATCTGAAGGTATATCACTATCGGGATTTACATAAAGTGGAGATGCTGCACCATCTAGCGTCCATGTAGAAGCATCACTCCAATTACCCGGTTGGTAGCTATACCAAGTTTTTCTTGCTCCTCCAATTACTGGGTTATTGGTTTTGTCAGTCGTACCAAGTGTATAAATGCCATCTGCTAGTTCAGCATCTGTGAGTTTGAATACCATTCTGTCTCCACTCACATATTTATTTGCATCGACAATATTTACATCTTCGTAATTGCCAGATACACTATTGTATTTTAGAAGTACGAAACTACTTTTATCTTGAGGATATCCACCATTAATTCCATCTCCTAAATCGAAGGCAATTATTCCATTAAGTGTACCAGCAGTAGTTTTTTCTATATACCAGCTTCTACTCCATCTTTCTTCTATACCTGCATCTAAATTAGTTGTTACAGCACTATTAGCAGTATTATCATGTGCAGCCATTATAAATTCACCGTCTGTATCTAGTGAACCATCGTAAAAAGATAAAACCAAACCTGCAGAAGCTGATTCGGTTTGTTCATCGCCGTCAAATCTACCAACACCGACTAGGTCATAATAATAGCTAGAAGAATTACCCGTAAAATAGTCGTTTACTAGCGTAATACCGGGATATTTTGCTTGGTAATAATTATCTATAATTAATCTTTGAGCACTGTTTAATCCAGATTGAATAATTAATATCTCAGCAATTTGGTCTCCATTCAGATACCTAGTATCACTAGCTTCGAATTTACCGATTATTAAAGGGTTGCTATGGTTTTGAACCGTTGTATAGGAAGTAGAACCAGAAGTAGCAGTATTACCATTTAAAGAAATCTTCATTCGAGAATAAGAAGATTGTGTGCCATCAAAAGTAAATGAGGAAACATAGGCATTGCCAGAAGTTAAAACATCTGATGTGGCTACATTACTATTTCCAAAATAAGCATAATTATAGAAACCATTGTTGTAGTAGAGGCCATAAACTTGGTTTGAAGTATAGCCATCTCGCTTCATAAAAAGCGATTTCGTATCAGAATTTCCTGCTTTAAAAACCACGAATAGCGATATACCGCTAAATCCTCCATCTAATTCGTCATCGTCTGGCACAGATAAATAGCGATTGGTATTATCGAACTCAATAAGTGGATAGTTATTAAAATCTGCACCACCATCTGCAACATATAAGGGTCCATTGGTGCCTTTAGTAGCCGAGAAAGAATTGTTGCTTATGCCTATCCATGTTTTAATTTCTTCTCCATCGGCTGCGGTTGCATCTGAATTATTTAAGATGTTATCTTCAGCTCGGAGCCATAAACCTATTTCATCATAAGATGAAAAACCTCCCGGTACTTCCTGTGCGAGTACGAGATTAGATATAGAGCAAAATATAAAAATGTAAGCCAGGGAATTAGCAAATAAAAGCCTGTTTGACATTGTACTTTTTTTTAGGAATTGCTTATTGTATGTTAATTTGTTAGTCAAATTTGTGCTTATAGTAAAACTGTAGGATTACAAAATATTGTTACTAAATGGAGGATTTATCAGTTTTTTTCTTGATTTTTTGGCCAAAAAGGCAATTTCTAACATTTCACATTGCTAAGCTGATAGATTATACTTTTTTAAGAATCAATTGTATTAATATAATAACTGTTTTTTTATGTACTTAATTGTAGATTTTGTAAGGATGTACTTTGTTGAAATGTTATTGCAATTGCACTTTGTGGAAGATTTTAAACACGGCAATTACTTACTATAAATATTAAGGGTTTTTGATATAAGTATTTTATGGGATATGATATTATTGTTATAAGAGAAGAGGAAAAAGATAAAATATCGCAGAAAGCATGGTTGCAATATTTAAAGAATGATAAAGATTTTAGATTAACTGAATCTAATGGTGAAATGGTGGCAATATGGATCTTGGATGATGTAAATGCACCTTTTAGATATTATGAGGAGTTCGGAATGATTTCGGTGAAAAATCCTGATACATGGGTTATTGAAAAAATGATCTCAATTGCTGATGAATTAGATGCTGTAGTTAAAGGAGAAGAAGGTGAAATATATGATCAAAACTATATTGATAAAGAAGATAAGGATGGTCGATTATATCTCAATACAGTGTCGGAGTGGCCTGAACCAAAATCAATTTCTGTTTCGGTAAAAGAAAATATATCCAAAAGAAAGTGGTGGCAGTTCTGGAAATAGATTTTGCTTAAAATATGCAGAAACGTTTCATGTAAATCAACACAATAATACTTGTTGGTAAATTAATTATATGTGTTTTAAATAATCTTTAATTACTACTTGGCTTGTAGTAGTTAATACTGTAAAGCTATAGCTTTGCCGTATAATCTTTCATTATTGAAAGTAAAAAAGACATTAAATGCTAGTTCTGATGGGATTAGCTTTTTAGTAGATTTAACATTTTCATATTAGAGAAATAGAAGACATCAAAAACATAGTAAACCCTCAGTTATCTTATGCTGGGGGTTTTTTGTGTGTATTGAGTTATTGTCAATATTTATCATTAGAAAAAATATACTTTTATTAATTCTAGATTATACAATTAATCTAAATAGTGAAAATAGTTTATCTAGTTTGTTATTGGTTATTTACTAAAATAGTATGATAAATAATGATCTTATAAGAGTAAATACGCAATTACTATAACAATGTACAGACTTAAATATTTAATACTTCATCACATGTAAATTCATTATTTTTTCATGTTAAAGCGCTCTATTTTTCTTATAACTATTAAAATAAAAAATTTTGTTATTCTAATATTTAACTTATAAATATTAATTATTTGCTCAAATTTGACGAACAATTAACTATAATTAAATAGAAGCATTAGTATTAATTCATTTTTATTTTGTAAAATAGATTAAGAATTAATTTTCTAACAACCACTGTTTTTAAAAACTCTGTCAATAACAATATTTTCAGTTATCAATAATCAACAAGGCAATCAAAAATTGACAAAAATTGGGTTTAGTGCCCTTATTGAAGCATTAACAAAATGAAAATCTAAAATTACTGCAAGTAAAACCTGAGTAAGGGAGCATTTAACAAGATTGCAATTCTATTAAATATTGGAAATTAAGTTAGTGTATGGAACATGATACTCTCTCAAAAGCTAATTCTATAATTGATAATGAGCAATTAGCCTATGTGTTTATGGATATGGAATTTAATATTCTTATTTATAATAAGAGAGCTGATCTGCTATTTAAAGAGTTTGTAAATACACCATTAGAAGTTGGCAAAAACATTCAAGAATATATAAATGAGAAAGACAGAAAAGTCTTAGAAAAGCATATAAACTTAGTTGCAGAAGGGTTTTATTTTAGAGAGCTAATCAATTTAAATAACATACAAGGGGATTTAATTACCTATGATTTAAGTATAACTAAAATGCCTTCTGAAAAAGGAGATATAATAGGATATGCATTAGTTTTAAAAAAACTTGTAGGTAATGCCCTTTCGATAGAAGAAAAAGAAGCTACTTATTACCTGCAAGAATCCATAAAAGATCAGATAGATAACACTCTGAAAAACAACCTCATTTTATTTGGCCAATTGTTCGATCAAATTAGTGATGCGGTAATTATACATTCTGGAAGTAAATACATTGAATTAGGTCCTACAATAGTATATGTAAACAAAGCTTTTACAAAGCTAACAGGATATACATCTAAAGAAGTTTTAGGTAAAAGTACAAGAATTTTATTTGGTCCTAGAACAGATACTACAGAAGTAGCTCGAGTTAGAAAATCGATAGAAAACTGGGAGTCCTGTGAAATAACCAACATTAATTACAATAAGAATAAAGATGAGTTTTGGGCACATGTTAAGCTTAGCCCTATCACCTTTACTACAAAGCCATATACACATTGGATAGCATTTTTAAGGGATATCTCTCAGCAAAAGTATGAAGAGTTAAACAAAAAGCTTTTTGTACAAGTATCTAATATTTTTAGTGGCAAGGGAGACTTAAAAAAAATCCTTCATCAAACACTAGAATTCATAATAGAAACGGGAGAGTTTGAATCTGCGGAGTTTTGGCTCATTAACGAAGACCGAACCAGAATAAGCTTGTTTACAAGTACGGCAAAAGAAGATGCAGCAAAAATTCACCATTACTTTAATAACAAGTTTGATTATTTTAAACGGGGAGAAGGTATACCCGGAAAAATCTGGAAAACAGAAGAAGAAACTCTGTGGTACAGGCAGGCTATTTTGAAGAAATATGTGAGCAATGCGAATGAGCATAAAGTAATATACGGTATGCCCTTAGTGGATACTGGAACTACCATTGTTGGAGCACTCATAGTTTCTCAAAATAAAATGGTTAGAACCAGAAAACCATTCGATGTATTCTTCAATACATTTAAAAATTTCTTGGGGACTCGGATTAGGCGTAACATGATAGAAAATGAGCTAGAAGATATATATAACAATGCTCATGATATAATTTGTGTGGGTGGACATGATGGTATATACAGAAAAGTAAATGTTGCGGCCACTAAAATTTTGGGGTATACAGAGGAGGAGTTATTGAGTATGTCTTTTATCGATCTTGTACATCCAGATGATAAAAGAAACACATTAAAGGTATTAAGTAAAATAGCTGAAGGTAAAAAAATTAGCTACTACGAAAATAGATACATTACTAAATCAGGAGAGATGATCTGGTTTTCGTGGACAGCTGTTTCAGATGCAGATAGAAAACTAGTTTTTGCTATTGGTAGAAACATTTCTGAGAACAAAAAGCTACTTAACTTATTAAACGAATCACTTACACTTTCTCAAATCGGCAGTTGGGAGCACAATGTGATTGATGATATTTCTTTTTGGTCTGCAAATACCCGTAAAATCCACGAAGTTCCAGACAATTTTGATCTTTCTATTAATTCAGTAAGTGAGTTTTACAGGAAAGGTGATCCTGATAGAACGGTTCAAAAAATAGTTTACGACTGTATAGCGACTAAGAAATCTTGGGATATAGAGACTAAAATTATTACCTATAAAGGCAATGAAAAGTGGATAAGAATTATAGGAAAACCAGAGTATAGAGATGGAATTTGTGTAAGGCTACTTGGTAGTATTCAAGACATACATGATAGAAAAAAAGCTGAGTTAGAAAAGCTTGAGGCCTTAAAAGATAGAGCGTTTATTCTCGACAATATTGATGAAGGTTTTGTAATGCTAGACCAGAATTGGGATGTGAGTTATTGGAATAAAAAAGCAGAAGAAATTACTGGTTTAAAAGCAGCTGATTTAATCGGGAAAAGTTTTAAGGGAAGATTTGATCAATTAGAAGAAGGAAAAATTTTCGGTAGATACGAAGATGCAGTTAAGCACAACAAATCTATTCACTTTGAAGAGCATTATAAAGATGTGCAAAAATGGTTTGAAGTAAGTGCTTATCCATACGCTAAAGGAATCTCTATTTTCTTTAGAGAAATAACAGATAGGAAGCAGTATGAAGATATGTTAAAAATTAGCAATGAGCGCTTCGAAAACGTTGCTGATGCCACCAACGATGCTATCTGGGATTGGGATATTATAAAAAACACAGTTTATTGGGGTAAAGGATTTAAAAAGCTTTTTGGACACGAATTAGAAGAAATGCCTCCATCTTTCGAAGACTGGACAGAGCATATCCATAAAGATGATCTAGGCCAGATTATTACAGAAGTACACGAAATACTTGAAGACAAAACGCAAAAACATTTCTTTCAAGAATATCGCTATTTAAAAGCCAATGGCAAATATGCTTATGTGCGAGATAGAGGTTTGGTGATAAGAAATGAAGAAGGCAAAGCTATAAGAATGGTTGGTGCCATGACGGATATTACCCACCATAAAGAGTATGAGGTTTCTTTAAAGAAACTGAACAATGAGCTAAAGCAGCGTGCTGCTGAGCTTACTCGCTCCAATGCAGAACTTGAGCAATTTGCTTATATCGCTTCACACGATTTACAGGAACCGCTTCGCATGATCACCAGTTTTTTAAGCCAGCTTGAAAGAAGGTATAAAGACAAACTAGACGAAAGAGGACTAAAATATATCGATTTTGCGGTAGATGGTGGAAAACGAATGAGGCAGATTATTCTAGACTTGCTCGATTATTCAAGAGTTGGCAGAACAGAAGATGAACTAGAAGAAATCGATCTCAACGAATTGATAGAAGATGTAAATAATCTGCTGAGGAAAAGTATTAGAGAGAATAGAGCAAAAATTAATTATAGCGATCTGCCGAAAGTAAAAAGTTATAGATCGCCATTAATGCTGTTATTTCAGAATTTACTGAGCAATGCAATTAAGTATAAGCGAACAGGAGTAAATCCGGAAATTAATATTTACAGTAAAAAAATAAAAAACGGTTGGGAGTTTGCCGTAGAAGATAATGGTTTGGGAATCTCCGAAGAATACTTTGATAAGATATTTCAAATATTCCAACGCTTACACAACAAAGACGAATACTCTGGAACAGGTATCGGACTATCAATTGTAAAGAAGATAATAGAGAATCTTGGAGGCAAAATTTGGCTGGAGTCTAAAGAAGGCAAAGGCACTACCTTTTATTTCACTTTAATAACTAAGACTTTATGAAAACCATTCATATACTACTAGTAGAAGACAACGATGGCGACATTATGCTGACTACAGAGGCTTTGGAAGAGCGAAAAATTGTAAACAAGATTAGTGTAGCCAAAGACGGTCAAGATGCATTAGATTTTGTATTTAAAAATGGAAAATATAGCGATGCAGCTACTCCAGATCTAATACTACTAGATGTAAATTTGCCTAAAAAAAGTGGGCACGAAGTCTTAGAAATACTTAAAAACAACGAATATACTAAGGTCATTCCAGTTATTATGCTGACGACTTCATCATCTGAAAAAGACATTTATAAGTCTTATGAAAACCATGCAAACTGCTATATAACAAAGCCTGTTGAGGCTGATGACTTTTTAGAAGCAATCATGAATATCGAGCACTTCTGGATTAATATAGTCGCATTACCAAACGTAAGGAAACTCAAATGAACAAAGACAACACTGAGTATAACATATTAGCTATTGAAGACAACCTTGGTGATTATGTTCTGATGGAGGAATATATTACCGAATATATGGCGAAAGCTTCTTTAATTCGAGCCAAGAGTTTTAAGGAGGCAGAAGAACATTTAATAGAAAATAGAGAGAAAATTCAGGTGATTTTTCTTGATCTCACTTTGCCCGACAGAAACGGTGAAGATTTGGTAAAAGATATGGTAAAACTGGCTAAAGAGTTACCGATAATCGTACTTACAGGTTATACAAACATATCTTTTGCAATTAAAGCACTTTCTCTCGGAGTAAACGATTACTTGGTTAAAGATGAACTTTCTCCTAGTATTTTATACAAAAGCATTGTTTATAATATTGAGCGAAAAAAGAATCTTGAGCGGTTAAAAGAATCGGAAAAAAGATATAGCGAGCTTTTCCACTTGAGTCCAGAACCCATGTGGGTTTATGATTCTCAAACCTTTGAATTTCTCGATGTAAATGATGCTACTGTTGTTCAGTATGGTTATTCATTAGAGGAGTTTAAAAAAATGACTATTTTCGATATTCGCCCTCAAAGTGAGCTGCAATCGCTAAAAAATACTTTTGAAGCCATAAAAAAAGATCCCAATACATATTTAAAGGGAACTTATACGCATCAAAGAAAAGATGGTAGCATAATTCATGTGGAGATTTGTGCAAATACTTTGATGTTTAATAATCGACAAGCCCGATTGGTTTTAGCGAATGACATTACAGAAAAAATAAACTATATAAAGGCGATTGAGTCACAAAACCAAAAATTGCTAGATATTGCTTGGACACAATCTCATGTGGTAAGAGCGCCACTCGCTCGTATTATGGGTTTAGTGCATTTAATTTCTTCACAAAATTGTTTAGATAAAGAGACAGCAGAACTGTTTCAACATTTACTTCATTCTGCTTATGATATGGACGAAATTATAAGAGGAATAGTAACCAAAACTGATGGAGTAGAACTTAAAATGAATGGCAAATAATCCTTATAAAAAGACATAATATAGAAGAAAAACATTACTTATTTTGGCAAAGCAATCGCATAATAACTAAGCGATTGCTTTTCTTTTTTTATGTGATTTTAGGGAAAAATAGGCGATATATTCCCCCAAAGCTTAACAATTCCTAAATGATAATGGCTAAAAGTGTTTATCTCACATCTAACATTATTTTAGCAAATAAAAATCACATTTTATCTTGAAAAAATACAGAGTCTTTCAAACCAGCAAGCAGCTCTTTAAGAATATATTTTTATTACTCTCGATTTTAGTATTTTCTTTATCTGCACAAGCCCAACTAAATGTTGGCAGTTATCCAGACTGGATAGTGAACCCAACATTTGAAAATGCAGAAGAAGTAAAGCTAGAAGATGTTTCTGATGGCTACATCTATACACATTCTGAGAAGCAAGTGCATCTTGAGAAGGAGACAAGTTTCTTTAAGTTTGAATATAAAATCTATACGACCGATGGAGTGCAAAATGCATCGCGGATAAGTGTAGAGTACGATCCAGCTTTTGAAAAACTGATTTTCCATGAACTATACATTTTGCGTGATGGTGAGAAAATAGACAAATTAGATAAAGAGGAATTCAAAATTGTACAGCGCGAAACCAATCTAGAGAGACATATTTACGATGGAACCGAAACCGCATTTATTAACCTGCAAGATGTAAGAGTGGGCGATGTGATAGGTTATACCTACTCGCTTAAAGGTTTCAATCCGATTTACAATGGGCATTATTCAGATTATAGAAGGGTTCAATTTTACGATCCTTTGCCTAAATATTTTGTTCGCTATGTGGCAAATAAAGACAGAAAGCTGAATTTACAATTTTATCAATCATCATTAAAAGCAGATCAATACACAGAAGGAGCTTACCAGTACATTACCATTAAACAAGAAAACATAGAAGGCAAACTGGCAGAAGGCAATGTGCCGAGTTGGTATTTTATTTATCCATATTACTTGATCTCTGATTTTGAAACTTGGGAAGAGCTAAATAAATGGGCAACATCAGTATTTAAAGCTAGCACTGAGATAGGAAAAGAGCTGAAAGCCTCTTTAGCAAGTATAAAAGATAGAGATTTAGAGAATCAGACAAATAAAATTGATGCAATAATATCTTTTGTACAAGATGATATTAGGTATTTTGGTGTAGAATCTGGCATTGGTGGTTACAAACCTCATTCACCAGAGCAAGTACTCAAACAAAGGTTTGGCGATTGCAAAGACAAATCGCTTTTGTTGGCGACCATGTTGCAAGAATACGGGATAGAAGCTTATCCTGCATTAGTGAGCACTACCAATGGCAAAATTATTAACCAGTGGATTCCTTATCATTATTCATTTAACCACTGTATTGTAAAGATTATAGAAAATGGTAAAACATACTGGATTGATCCCACAATTAATAATCAAGGTGGAGTAATAGAGAATACCTATTGCCCAGATTATGGCTATGCTTTAGTGCTCGATGGTAAAAGCAAAGAGCTAGAAAAAATGGAGGTGGGCAATGCGAAAGATTACACACTGGTAAAAGAGATTTACGGAATAGACGATTTTGTTTCTCCTGTGAGCTACATGGTGAGAACTGAGTATTATGGCAGACAAGCAGATATACAAAGAGCAGATTTTGCCAATCAGAAGCTAGAAACTATTCAGCAAAACTACCTGAATTTCTACTCTAAGTTATTCCCCGAAATTAAGTCAGTTAAAAAGATAAAAACAACTGATAAAGTTGGAACCAATGTTTTTATAGTTGAAGAAGAATACGAAATAGACTCATTCTGGACCAAATTAGAGGATTCTAAAAGAGAGCAAAAAAATGCTGAGTTTATCTCTTATGGTATAAGTTCTTTTATAGAAAGCAATGTAGCTACTGCTAACAGAAAAATGCCGTATGCTATTTACTATCCATTGCATTATACACAGCATACAATTATCGATTTTCCAGACGATTTTTCTGTGGAGAACGAAGATAAAACCATTGAGCACACTGCTTTTACTTTTAATAGAAAGGTTGAGCGAAAAGGGAGAAGCGTATTTCTCACATACGATTATCAAACAAATCAAGACCATATAGAAGCTGATGAGCTGAAAAGCTATGCAAGCAAGCAGTCTGAGGTTTACGATTTACTTACCTACAGCATCACTTATACTTTCTTTGATGAAAAAGAATCTGCTGATATTAATATACCAGTATTACTGTTTGCGCTAATTGTAATTGGAGGTGCAATCTATGGCTGTATAAGGCTAGACAATGAATATAACCCAGAACCAGTAATAAAAAATGCTTCACCAGAAGTGTTAGGTGGTTGGTTAGTATTGGTAGCTATTGGGATGATTTTCCGTCCGATTAACATTGTATTTTCAATCTCAGAAGGAGAGTATTTTAATGATTCAATCTGGTCATATTATTTAGACTCTGATTCAATAGGGTATGATATAAAGATGTGTGGTATGCTCTTGTTTGAAGTATGTTTCAACTTTACATCACTCATCTTTAGTGTGTATCTGGCAATTATCTTCTTTAAACAAAGAACTAGTGCACCTAAATTAATTAGTATCTATTTCGGCCTTAATGCAGGTATTTTACTCATTTACGAGATATACACAGGTATCGTAATGCCAGAATTAAATGATACAGATAGCCAAACGAATCTATTTTATGCAATTCTAGCTGCAGCTATATGGATACCTTATTTCTATAATTCTAGCAGAGTTAAACGAACATTTTTAAGACAAAAACAAACAAAGCAAGACAAATCAGGCAGAGTAATGATGTTTGATTGATCTGAATAATAAACTGAAACTAAACTAATACATCAATGAACTATCCAAGTTTGCTAAACAGGATCAAAGCCACTGTGGCCGATTCCTTTGTAATGGTACTACTTATAGTATTATTCACTTATATCTTCACACTTTTCGGAGACATTCCAGACAATGTAAAAATGATTGTTGTTCTCTTCATTTTTGTGTTTTACGATCCAATACTAATCAGTTTGCTGGGTGGCACCATCGGACACATGATATTTGGATTGAGAGTAAGATCAGTTAAGAACCCTCAAAAGAAAATAATTTTTCCAATAGCATTATTAAGGTTCATACTTAAAGGTTTGCTTGGCTGGATTTCATTATTAACCATTACAGGAGATGAGAAGAAGAGAGCTATTCACGATATGGCCGCTAATTCAGTAGTAGTATTTTACACAAAAGAAGAAGAATATGCATAATTATATAGAAGATAAATTGAAATTAAGATTTGTAGCATTTGGTTTCATCATTTGCTTATTGGCAGTAAGTTTTACAGCAAGCCAAGCTCAAAAACTGGATATTGATTATACACTTCCAGAAAATGTGAAAGGTGTTTTCAAGAAAAAAGAGTACAAGTTTATTATCGATCAAACGATTAATACTATTTCCAAAAGACATAAAGTAGTTGCTGTAAAAAATGGTGCAATTGTTTTTAATGCAGAAGGTGATTTAGCCAATTTCAATTTTTATGATTTGCTCTACAAATGTACAGATTACGGTAAAAAGTCTGAGTGGGAAACAGTTATCGACGATTATGTAAATAGTGTTTTAAGTTCAATTGAAGCAAGAAACCAAATTGACCTTTACAATTTCGAAACTATTAAAGATAGGTTGGCTATCAGATTATATCCTGAATATACTTTTGCTAGATACGATTCGCTAGATCAACTGATTTATAGAAGTGATTTGGAAGGCGTTTATTCTATGCTGATGCTTGATTTGCCAGAGACATTTTCACCAATTTATAAAGAAATGTTTGAAGCTTGGAATGTATCCGAAGACGATTGTTTTAAAATAGCGCAGCAAAATATTAACAAGCAAGATGTGCACAAAGAACAATACGAATTAGAAACCTTTACTGGCGATTCTATTAAAATGTATTTTTTAGCGAATGATGATTATGCCGCAAGTTATGTATTAGGACTACAAAATAATTCGCCAGAGCTTGTTGGAGATTGGGGTTCAATTGTGGCTATTCCTAATAAAGGTATTGTAAATCTTTGCCCGATTTCTAAAGACAATGCATTTGATTTTGTTCCATTTATTCAACGCTTAATACCTGTTATCTCACAGTTTCACGACCAGCATCCGCAACCAGTATCAAAAGATTTTTACTGGTATTACAAAGGAGAATTTACCAAAGTTAATCTGTCTCAAGATGAACATGGCAACACCACAGTAATAGCGCCATATGGTTTAGGTGAACTGATGACTGTGCAAGAATAAACCTAACTATAAATATATATTGACATGTTTGGAATACTGCTTATCTACTTTATCGGAAAATACTTCTACCAACTTTCAGAAGATTATAACAAGAATAAATGGCTTCACGCGATTTTGGGTGTTGTAATTTATTATGTTGGAAGTTTTATAGGTGGAGTAATTTTAGGATTGATATATGTTTTTATGAATGATACAGAAATAATGACTTCAGGTACAGAGATTTTATTATCTGTTTTATCAGTACCATTTGGTTTAGGAGCCGCTTGGACATTTTATTATATCCTGAAAAAGAATTGGGAAGATGATGCGATCACACCTGATTCAGATATTTACTAATTAAAATACCCCCGACAAATCTAGAATTTGCCGGGGGTGTTTTTTATATGGCATTAATTTCTAAAATCACACTTGTTCTTCTTGGTGTTACTGCCGGATTAAAGCCAACAGACATTAAATAATCTCCGGTATAGGTAGCTTCACTTTGTATATCGCTTTTTGTTCCAGGATACACATTAATCTCTTTTAACTGATATTTTTTTGCCGGATCAAGCCCTTTTAGCTTAATTGGTTTCACAGTTACAGGACCTGAAAAATAGCGGTTAGATACCAAATAGTTAAACATTACCGCTTTAGTTTGTGCTTCATCTACTACCATAACAGACGAAATATCATTATCCCAAGGATTTACTAATCTGTAAAAATCTCCATGCCAAACCACATCTTTAATGGCATTGTAATTCTTTACAGCCTGTTGGCTAAATTCTAAGTCTTTTTCGTTGAGGTGGCTTACCACAATATCATAACCGAGTTTCCCCATCATGGCAACATCAGTTCTGTATTTCAAAGGCAAATCACTCCAATCTGTTACGTGGTTACATTGTGAGATCATTGGGAAAAAGTGCGAATATTCGTACTGAATAAATACTCTTTCCAATGGATGTGTATTATCGCTCAACCAGAATTCTGTAAAGTATTCTAAAGCACCATAATCTACACGACCACCGCCACCAGAGCAAAGCATCATTGGAAGTTTCGGATATTTTGCCCTCAAATTAGCTAATACTTTGTACAAACCTTTTACATAGTCTACATAAAGCTGAGATTGTTCTTGGCCAGTTTTATCAAGATAAGCAGAATGCTCATTGTAGATTACAGAGTTACAATCCCACTTCACAAAAGCCAATTCAGGGTTTTCTGAGAATAGTTTATCCAGAATATCAAACACAAACTTCTGTACCTCAGGGTTAGATAAATCCAGCACCAACTGGTTACGCATGTAATGCTCAGGTCTTTCTGGTTGTTTAATTACCCAATCTGGATGTTTCTCGTACAGCTCACTTTTTGGGTTAACCATTTCAGGCTCTACCCAAATTCCGAATTTAATTCCAGCTTTGGTGGCTTCTTTCACTAGATAACCCACTCCATGTGGAAGTTTCTTTTTGTTTTCTTGCCAGTCACCCAAGCCAGCTCTATCGTGGTTTCTTGGATACTTATTGGCAAACCAACCATCGTCTAGTAAGAATAAATCAACTCCTAATTTCTTACCATCAGCAAAGAGCTCAACTAGTTTATCTTCGTTAAAATCGAAATAGGTCGCTTCCCAGTTGTTGAGCAAAGTTAAACGCGAACCATTGCCATCGAGCAATCTGTAATTTCTTGCCCAGCGATGCATGTTACGGCTGGCTTCGCCCTTTCCATTTCTAGAAAAAGTATAAATGAAAGATGGAGTTTTAAAACTCTCTCCACTTGCCAAAGGATATCTAGAAGCAAAAGGATTTACACCAGTAATTAATCTTAGGTTATTGTAAGAGTCAATTTCGAAATCGAACTTAAAATTGCCAGACCAAGCCAATGTGCCTAACAAAACGTCGCCTTCATCTTCGGTAGCAGGTTTACCAATTGAAAGCACAAATGATGGAGGAGATAAAAGGTTGGCTCTAGTGCCCAACTTAGAATCGAGCGTTTTTACTCCATGCGTTAAGAGTGTTTCTTCCGGACGCATTTCTTTTGCCCAACCACCATGGTAGTGGTGCAGATAAAATTTATCTCCACTCAAATACAAATTCGCCGAAGCGTATTTATCTAGGTGTATCAGCTTATCTTCATTGTTTTTAATTTCTGTCCATTGCTCAATGGTATTTTCATTGGCGTATGTCTTATAGTGAACGGTTACTTCAGTTCCGTAAACAGGATCTTTTAAAACCACAGATGTTTCGCTTACATTGTCATCTGTTTTTTGGGTTTGATGGCTATCGTAAAGCAATTCTGTAGATAGATTGCCATCTGCATGCGTAATTTCTAGTGCCGGTTCTAGTAAATTCCAAGAGCCGGCAGGTGTATAAATATGGTTATAAATTCCTTCGTTTCCATCGTTGTAAAAAAATTGCTGCCCTACAACATCATACTCGTCATTTTGCTGTAGCTTTTTACCAAAGTAACTATAAAGCAATCTGCCTTTGTCATCAGTTTTTAAAACCAGCGCATTGTCTTTGGTCAAAATTGGGATTACCGCTTGTTTTGCATCTTGCGCAAATAGGTTTAATGAGTAAAAAAGCGCGATAAAGGGTAAGTAGAGCTTGTAGTAACTCGATGTTGTTTTTAGTCTTGTTTTGTCAATCATTTTCGTTTTTCAATCAAGTAATAATGATAAGTTTCTTGCTTATAAACTTATGCAATTCGAATGGTTTTGATTGATATTTTTTTAAAAATCAGCGATTTTGTGAATAAATAAGCTAAACCAAGTTTCAGTCAAAATGCTTTTATAAAATGGAAATAGTGTTTGGAACTACTTTTTTTAACTGTTGATTTTGATGTGTAAAAGATTCATTTATAAAATATTCCTCAATAGTTTATGATGCTATTCAGGTTTAAATTTTAGAATTTTGAAGAATTACTTATTTTGATGGGGAGAAGCATGAAAAGGCAAAATAAACTGCAAATGAAAATGATATCTGATGATAGCTTATACGAACACAAAAATTATCAATTAACTGGTACATCAAAAGTGTATTTTCAACTGAAAGCTAAATTGGTGAGTTTATGTATGCTTTTTATCAGCATGTTTTTGCAGAATGCCGTTTTTGCTAATGATCTTTTAAAATACGGCACACCTTATATCCATCATTTCACAAAAAAAGAATACAAAGCTGGCGGGCAAAACTGGTCAATTACACAAGATAATAATGGTTTTATTTATGTAGCGAACTCTAATGGTTTGCTGCAATACGATGGTTTGCGTTGGCGAAAATATCAAATGCCGGGCTCACCCATTATCCGCTCAGTATATTCGGTTGGTGATCGTATTTACAGTGGGGCTTTGGGTGAGTTTGGTTATTGGGAAAACGATGCAAATTTCAATCTGACTTATACTTCACTTTCAACCTTATTGGGCAACCACGATTTTGGCGACGAAGAAATTTGGTGGATTACAAGGTTAGGAGAAGGCATCATTTTTCAAACCTTTTCAACCACATTTTACTACGATGGTGAAACCGTACGCAGTCTTTTAATAGATGTTGGTGTTATTTTCCCGCCCTTCGAAGTAAATGAGCAAATGTATATACAGGTACTGTCACAAGGCATTTACAAGGTTTCGCCATCTGGCAATCAATTGATGTTGGGTAGCGAATTGCTCATTGGTATGCGCATTAAAATGATGGTTCCTTTTGGACAATCGGATATTTTAATTGGTACCGAAAATGATGGTTTCTTTCTCTATCGCGATGGAGCTTTTACAAAGTGGAATGCGCCATCAGACGAAGCCTTAAAGCTGAATCAGATAAATAAAGGGATTAAAATCAGTGATAATCTTTATGCAGTAGGTAGTATTCTGGGTGGTTTATTCTTGATCGATGGAGAAGGGGAGATACTTGCACAGATCAACAAAAACAAAGGATTGAATAATAATACGGTGCTCAGTCTAATGCTCGATGAAAGCAACAACCTTTGGGTAGGTCTCGACAACGGATTGGATTTGCTAAAGATCAATTCTCCATTGTATTATAATAAAGATGTTACTGGTACAATTGGTTCTGTTTATACTTCGGCGATTTATAATGGTTATTTGTATTTGGGCACCAATCGC
>PBYL01000211.1 GCA_002729595.1 Thalassovita sp.
AGTTCTTGAACTAGGTGATGGTGTATTTGAAGTAAAATCTACTAATGGTGATATTCACCTAGGTGGTGATGACTTTGACCAAAAAATCATCAACTGGTTAGCAGAAGAGTTCTTAAGTGACGAAGGAATCGATCTTAGAAAAGATCCAATGGCGCTTCAAAGATTGAAAGAAGCTGCTGAGAAAGCGAAAATAGAACTTTCAAGCTCTAGCAGCACTGAAATCAACTTGCCTTATATTATGCCAGTTGACGGAGTTCCAAAACACTTAGTAAGATCTTTATCAAGAGCTAAATTCGAGCAACTTTGTGATGATCTTTTCAGAAGAACTATGGAGCCTTGTAAATTAGCATTGAAAGATGCTGGTATGTCTGCTTCAGATATCGACGAAGTAATTCTTGTTGGTGGTTCTACTAGAATCCCAAGAATTCAAGAAGAAGTTGAGAAATTCTTCGGTAAAAAACCATCAAGAGGTGTAAACCCTGACGAAGTTGTTGCAATTGGTGCTGCAATTCAAGGTGGTGTACTTACTGGTGAAGTAAAAGACGTACTATTATTAGACGTAACTCCACTTTCTTTAGGTATTGAAACAATGGGTGGTGTATTTACTAAATTAATTGAGTCAAATACTACTATTCCAACTAAGAAGTCTCAAGTATTCTCTACTGCTGCTGATAACCAGCCATCTGTAGAAATTCACGTACTTCAAGGTGAACGCCCAATGGCAAAAGATAACAAAACTATTGGCCGTTTCCACTTAGACGGACTTCCACCAGCACCAAGAGGTGTTCCTCAAATTGAGGTTGCATTCGACATTGATGCTAACGGTATTCTTCATGTTTCTGCCTTGGATAAAGGAACTAACAGAGAGCAAAAAATCCGTATTGAAGCTTCTTCTGGATTAACTGAGGATGAAATTCAAAAAATGAGAGACGAAGCTAAAGCTAACGAAGCTTCTGATAAAGCTGAAAAAGAGAAAATCGAAAAAATCAACTCTGCTGATTCTATGATTTTCCAAACTGAAAAGCAGCTTAAAGAATACGGTGATAAACTTTCTGAAGGAAACAAATCTGCTATCGAAACAGCTCTTGCTGACTTGAAAAAAGCACATGAAGCTAAAGATGTTAGCGGAATTGATACTTCATTAGAAGCATTAAACGCTGCATGGCAAGCTGCTTCACAAGAAATGTATCAACAACCAGGTGCTGACGCTGGTGCTCAAGAAGGGCCTCAAGCAGATGCTGGCGCTGATGCAGGTGGAGAAAGCAAAGCAGAAGATGATGTTACTGATGTTGAGTTCGAAGAAGTGAACGATAAGGATAAAAAATAATTCCACGTAACATATATAATGAAAAAGCCACTCGATTGAGTGGCTTTTTTTATATAAATAGTTTTTCAATAAGTTCTTCTAACTTGCCAATTGGTGTAATCTTAATTTTAAACTTATTCTCAGGGAGCGCTTTTATTCCAAATTTAGAAATATAGATTTCATTAAAACCTAATTTTTCGGCTTCTGCTACACGGTTTTCAATTCTGTTAACCGATCTAATTTCCCCGCCTAAACCTACCTCAGCAGCAAAAGCAATTTTATTATCAATATTCACATCATTTACAGATGAAATAACAGAAGCACATACAGCTAAATCTATAGCTGGATCTTCTATTTTTAATCCTCCTGTTACATTTAAAAACACATCAGATAAACTCAATCGAAAACCTCCCCTCTTCTCAAGTACTGCCAATAACATATTTAACCTCCGTGCATCAAAACCGGTACAACTTCTTTGAGGTGTACCATAGGCGGCTGTACTTACTAGTGACTGAATCTCAACAAGAAGCGGTCTATTCCCTTCTAAAGTTGCTCCAATCGCAATACCGCTTAAATCAGAATCTCTTTGGGATATAAGAATCTCAGATGGATTAGAAACCTGTCTTAAACCCTGAGCTCTCATCTCATAAATACCTATTTCAGCAGTAGAGCCAAATCTGTTTTTAATAGTTCTAAGTACACGATAACTCATATGTCTGTCTCCCTCAAATTGCAAAACAGTATCTACCATGTGCTCTAATACTTTTGGTCCTGCTAAACCTCCATCTTTGGTTATGTGCCCAATAAGAAAAACTGGCGTAGAAGTTTCTTTAGCAAATTGGATTAGCTCAGCTGTACACTCTCTTACCTGAGAAACACTTCCGGCAGCAGACTCTAATCTATTACTCGCTAAAGTTTGAATAGAATCTATAATCATAATTTCGGGATCAACATCTGATACTTGTTGAAAGATACTCTGTGTATTTGTCTCTGTTAAAACAAAGCATTTCTCAGAACTAAATGGTAATCTATCAGCTCTTGATTTTATCTGTTCTGCACTTTCTTCACCCGAAACATATAATATCTTAAAATGCTTTAATCTAAGCGCCAACTCCAACATAAGTGTAGACTTACCAATACCAGGCTCACCACCAATTAGCACAACAGCTCCGGGCATAATTCCACCTCCTAAAACACGATTTAGCTCAGTATCTTGTGTATTAACTCTTTTTGCATTTACAGACTCAATCTCTGAAATAATCTTAGGTTTATTGGTTTTAATTTCACCAGACTTCATCGGGTTCCACTTACCAATATTAGTTTCAGGTACAATTAATTCTTCTTGTAGGGTATTCCACTCTTGGCAAGAAGGACATTTACCCATATATTTTGGAGATTGATAGCCACAATTTTGGCAGAAATATGCGGTCTTACTTTTTTTAGCCATTCCTCAAACACAGTTATATTCAATCTAAACAACTTATTTTGCTACATCATTCGGTAGTGAAATAACAAAATTAATTATTTGATTTATTATATATTTTTAAAATTTTATACTAAAACTCGGCTAACTTTAAAAATAGAATCTTTAATAAACAACTCTTCAAAAAATTATTTCATTATCTTTAAACAATGATCTTGAATTAACATCGTATTTCCGTTACTAACATATAATAAAATATTGCCTCATAATCTATGCGTTTAAAAAATTCCTAATCAAAAATTAACACAATTAACGTAAATTTTTAGATTAACAAAACCATGGACTTTGCACTGCTTAATTACCTAGATAAAAATACACTTCATGTAAAGATTAGTCCTATTTTACCATCTACTGAAGAATTTAAGAATTACCTTGAAATGCTGACTTCTTTAGTAAAAAATAGTAAAGATCTTTATTTACTCGTAGACACTACTTATGCTTCATACCTTCCTTCTGAATTAAGAAAACTTCAAGCAGATTGGATTACTGATAATAAGGAATTGATCAAGAATACCATCATCATGACGGTTCATGTTATTCCAGATGCTATACAGCGATCTATATTTAATGCTATCTTTTTGATCCAGAAACCAGTTGTTCCATATAAATTAGCTCCAGATTTAAAAACTGCAATTGAGATAATGGATAGGTCAAAAATTACCAGAAAGGTGGCTTAAGTTTTTTTATATTACTGTGAACAATCTTTGTTTCTTTTCTTTTATATAGATAAACAGTCTTAAATATAAAGTGGATAAACCAAGCTATTCTATCATACTTTTTGATGGTGTCTGTAATCTATGTAATGGAAGTGTTAATTTTATTATAGATCACGATAAAAAAAACAGGTTCAAGTTTACATCTCTCCAATCTGAAAAAGGTCAGGAATTATTGAAGAAACACAACTTGAACCTTGAGCTTGAAAGTATTATTCTTGTTGAGAATGAGAAAACTTACCAGAAATCCGATGCAGCACTACGGATTAGTAAAAAATTAAACTTCCCAATTCCACTTCTTTATGTTGCGATAATTATTCCTCGCCTCATAAGAGATCAGATTTATAATTATATCGCTAAGAATCGCTACAAATGGTTTGGGAAATCTGATAGTTGCAGAATGCCAACACCAGAATTAAAGGCTAAGTTTATTTAACTAGCAGATCTCAAACGCTTTCCGAAATACTCATTATAATGCGAAAGGATATCAAAATTATCCTGATTATATTTGTAAAACTTGTTTGAAGAATATGGATAAGTTCTGCTTTCGTCAGACAATCTTAACCTACCTGCATCATAATGCATTTTGTCTAGAATCGCTTCTGCTTCATCATAACTTTGTATTACAACTGGTCTAGGTCCTCTTTGCCAAAACTGTATTTTATGAAACAACATATCAATACAGAACAAATCGAGGGTTTTCTTGTCTTTTTTACGTAGCTCTTCTAACATATCCACAGAGGTTTGTCTTAAGAACTGAACATGTGGGCTTTCGCTAGACTCTTCGCCTTTTAACTCCCACAAACATTCTACTTTAGTTGGTAAAATAACAAAACCATACAAGTTGATTTTCCTACTATCAACCAGATGTTTTAAACTTTTTACAATCTTCTTGCAAAATGTTTCTCTGTGAAAAAGCGGCTGCAATTTAAGCGTCGAAACTGAATAGTGGATTAACTTATTTCTTTGCATGATAATAAAAATGTGTGTTTAATTAGGTTAAAAAATTAGATATGTGTGTATTTATGGTTATTACGGATATTATATTTAGCGTTTTAATGCTATTCAATTAACGGAACTATATGCACCATCATATCTATCTACACAACTTTACAAGCTTTTGTTTCAAGATTTCTAGCCATCTATTGGTTAGTTTATCTTTAATGTTCTTATCGCAAAAAGTAACACTTGCAGAAGGCTGGAATGATAATTACCCAAAAAACAACGCGGTAGATATCACTCAATACACCTTCGATCTTACAATTAATGATGCAAATGACTCTATATACGGAATAACAACTGTAGAAGGTATTATTAAGCAACAAAAATTAAATGCTATCACTTTTGATCTTTCTAACATTACCGAAGAAAGAGAAGGAAAAGGAATGATTGTAGACAATGTTCAGATGCTTTCAGCAAATGATATTAAAAGCTTTACTCATGAGAATGATAAATTAGAAATCATCTTTGCAAATAGCTTACAACCTGGAGAAAGATTCACTTTAAATATAACATACAAAGGCATTCCTTATGACGGGTTAATTATCTCTGAAAACAAATTTGGAGATAGAACATTTTTTGGAGATAACTGGCCAAACCGCGCACACCACTGGTTAGTTTGTATCGATCACCCTTATGAAAAAGCAAGATGCTCATTTATAGTAAAAGCACCTCTCCATTATGAAGTAATTGGTAGTGGTACCAAAACAGAAGAAAGCTTTGTCAATGAAAAAACTAAGATTACCAAATGGCAAAGTGAAACAGATTTAGCGACTAAAGTCATGGTAATTGGTGTTGCCAAATTTGCTATTGAATACTTAGATCCTGTCGATGGCATCTCTATTGAGAGTTGGGTATTCCCTCAAAATAAAAAAGAAGGTTTTAGCGATTATGCACCTGCTACTAGAGTATTTAGCTATTTCAATGAAAAAATAGGTCCTTTCTCTTATAGCAAACTTGCAAATGTTCAGTCTAAAACGAAATACGGTGGAATGGAAAATGCCGGAAATATTTTCTATTATGAAAACTCAGTAACTGGCGAAAATAAAGTGGAGCAATTGATAGCACATGAAGTAGCTCACCAATGGTTTGGTGATGCAGTTACAGAAGCAGATTGGCACCACGTATGGCTAAGCGAAGGTTTTGCTACATATTTCACAGACCTTTATATTGAAAATACTTATGGCAGAGATTCTATGAATAGCTTATTAAGCTCTCAGAAAGAAGCCATTTTAAAGTTTTATCAGGAGAATCCAGAATCGTCTATTATCGATTTCAATATTACTGACCTTAACAAGTTGCTAAACACTAACTCTTACCAAAAGGGCGCTTGGACTTTACACATGCTGAGAAACCAAGTTGGTACAGATACTTTTTGGAAGGCGATTAAAGCTTATTACAAAGCTTATCAAGATAAAAATGCGCTAACAAAAGACTTTCAGTATTATATGGAAAGATTCTCTGGGCAAGATCTTGAGTGGTTCTTTGAGCAGTGGTTATACAGACCAGGATTACCTCAATTAGAAATATCTTGGAAATACAATAAAAAGAATCAGACACTTTCATTTACTATCAATCAAACACAAACAGAAGAAGCTTTTAGCTTTCCTTTAGAGATGGAGTTTATCTATAAAGATGGAACAAAAGAGAGGAAAAAGATTGAAGTAAGTCAAAGAAATCAAAGTATTGATATTCCTTTAAAAGACAAACCAGTAACTGTTGTAAAAGATCCGGACTTCTGGTTTTTAGGGTATTTTAATTAATTATTAAACCTGAATTTGGCATTTCACACTATTTTACCAAAGTACCCATTCTTACTTCGTAATTCATTTGTTGAATCGATTCTAAGTAAGCCTTTAGGGCAAAATCGTTAGAGTGAAATGCCAAATCTTCCCAAGGGATTTCATCCAAATTAAATAGCTTTAATTCTTCACTTTCTGTAGTAACTGAGAACTCATCACTTTCTAATTCTGCGATGAAATGCAGCATTACTTGATTAATCTGAGGAATTGTATATATGGAGATAAGTTTTCCTATTTTAACTTTTGCATTTGTCTCTTCAAAAGCTTCTCTTGCAGCACCTTCTGGTAAAGTTTCACCATTTTCCATATAGCCCCCGGGCAAATTCCAAAAACCTTTTCTAGGCTCTATTGCTCTTCTACACAACAGTATCTTTCCCTCCCACTTAGGGATACAACCCACTACAATTTTTGGATTTTGATAATGAATGGTTTCACAGTTGTTACAACAATACCTAAAGTGGTTATCCCCTTCTGGTATTATCCATTCAATTTGATCACTGCCACAGTTGCTACAAAATTTCACATTATTTCAATTTTATAAACTTGGTGTATTTCCTCCATCTACTGGCAAATTAATACCGTTTACATATGCTGCAACCGGTGATGCCAAATAAGCCACTGCTCCTGCTACTTCTTCTGAAGTTGCAAATCTTTTAGCAGGCACAGAGTCCATCATAATTTTTTCGTATTCGTCAAATGTCTTATTATTCTTTTCTGCACGAATGCTAATAAGTCCATCTAACCTCGCGGTTTTAGTAAAACCAGGTAAAACATTGTTTACGGTAATACCGAATGGAGCTAGCTCTCTAGCCAAAGTTTTTGCCCAACTTGCTACAGCCCCTCTAGTTGTATTAGATACTCCTAAGCCTGGAATCGGCACTTTTACAGAAGTAGATATAATGTTAATTACTCTACCATATGCATCTTCTTTCATACCATCTACAAAAGTTTGAACCAAGTGCTGGTTACAAATTAAATGTGCCGAAAATGCTTTTAAAAAGTCTTCTGGCTTAGCATCAATGGCTTCGCCTGCAGGAGGCCCACCTGTATTATTTACAAGTATATTTACTTTTCGGCCATCTGATACATAATCCTGTATTTTAGCTTTCAGCAAATCAGGATTGAAAAAATCGGCTACAAGATAGTCGTGTTTTTGACCTTGTGAAGTATCTAGCGACTCACTTAGTCCTTTTAACTTTTCTTCGTTTCTAGCACAAAGGGTAACATTCGCCCCTAAAGATGCTAATTCAAAGGCTACTGCTTTACCAATTCCCTGTGTACTTCCACAAACAAAAGCCTGCTTATTTAATAAAGAAATATCCATAATAAAAAAATACAGTATAAACCATCAGTAATGATTTATACTGTTTATTAAAAATTAATATTAGTTTCCGCTACTTGCTCTTACAGCAGCAACTTCTTCAGGAGTAACTGCGTCGGCATCGTTTCCGAAGCTTGATCTTACAAAAGAAAGTACATTTGCAATTTGCTGATCGGTAAGAAAACTGTGAGAAGCCATTACATTATTATAAGTTTCTCCTTTAACCTGAATTTCTCCAGACAAACCATTCAACACAATACCAATAATTCTTTCTTTTTCTCCTAAAACATATTCTGTTTGAGTTAAAGGAGGGTTCATTCCTGGAACTCCTTCTCCATTTGCCTGATGACATACCTGACAATAAGTTTTGTAAATACCCATTCCAGGATGTACTTGTGGTTTTTCTTCTTTTGGTTCTTCTTGAGTTGGTTTTGTCTCCGCAACTGTTTCAGTTGTTGAGCTGTCTGAACTACTACCACCACAAGAAATTAAGCCCCATGCACAAAATGCAAATACAAAATAAATTTTGTTCATAAATAAATAAAATTAGAATAGTTTTAATTTTAGCTCTGTTTTGCCAGAGAAATTTAGAGAATCTTAATTAAATTCTATCAATTATAACTAATTAGATGAATTTATTCTTAAGGAATTTGCTCAAACTATAAATAATTAGTCTAGAGAAGCTAATTTTTCATCATAATAAAGCACTCTCCAAATCTTACCTTCTACTGAATCTGAGATATAAATTGAACCGTCTGGTCCTTGAGCAAGCCCCATTGGTCTGTGTTTCGCATCAGAAGTTGACATGACACTATCTGCTCCTGCAAAACCAGTTGCAAACTGCTCCCATTCTCCAGAAGGCATACCATCTTTAAAAGGCACAAATACTACTGAATAACCTTTCTGAGCGTAAGGACCTCTATTCCAAGAACCATGAAAAGCGATAAATGCGCCATTTTTATATTTTTCTGGGAACATATCGCCAGTATAAAATAACAAATCGTTTGGAGCCCAGTGAGCTGGAAAAGTTAGAATTGGAGGAACTACATTCTCACATCTGCCAGTCTTTTTACCATCACCACCATATTCTGGAGCCAGTATTTTTTTATCTTGAAAATGATCGTAATAGCAATAAGGCCAACCAAAATCATCTCCATCGCTAATCTTTAAAAATTCTTCTGAAGGCAATTCTGCACTTTGTTCATCATTGTAAAATTCTGAAAAAAGATTGCTCAACTGGTCTCTACCATGTTGAACTGCATACAAAGAGTTTGCAGAAGTATTCCATTCTAAAGCCACAGAATTTCTAATACCAGTGGCATATCTATGGCCGTCTACTTGATGAACTTGATTAGGTTTATTTGCATCAAACTGCCAAATACCAGCTTGAAATTCTAATTGAGGACAAGGGTCTAATCCAGGAGAACCGGGAGTTCTTGCAGTCTCCATACAAGCGTTAGATGGTGCACCCACATTTACATACATATGCCCCGCATTATCAAAAGCGAGAGATTTTGCCTCATGCGATCGCTGTGTAGGAAAACCAGAAACAATGGTTTCAGGAACAGCACCTTCTGGCACTAAGCTATTTTCTAACTTGTAACGGTAAACAGAAGTATCTGAAGAAACATACAAATAACCATTGTACAAATGAACTCCAGTACCAACATAATCAGCAAAACCAGATTTTACATCAAATTTACCATCACCAGTGGTATCAGCTAATACAATTACACCTTTATCATTTTCTAGTTTTCTGAGTTTGATGTAAATGTTTCCATTGTTATCTACAGTAAGGTGTCTAGCTTTACCAACTGATTCAGCCACAGTAACAGCACCAAAACCGGTAGGTAGTTCTATACCGCCATTGTCTTTGTCTGCAACTGGTAAATTTGATACGTTTGATGTTGTTTCTGAATCGGTACTTTGTTTATCACAAGAATAAAAAAATGAGCTAATTAATAAGAGATATGCTATTTTAAAAATATGCTTTAAGTACATAGTTTCATTAAATTTAAAATGACTAACTATGTAAAGATATAATATTAGACCTTAAATAATAAGGTAGAATTAGATTGAAATATTAGTGTACCAAGAAATGGCTTAGTCTAACAAAATAGCTTTTTCTTCTATGGTATTTTGAGAACAACCTGAGTGATGATTTATTAAAGGAAAGGTTACGATAAACTTAGTCCCCACGTCTACTTTACTCTCTACTCTAATAAACCCTCCGATTGAAGTAATGGCTTTGTGAACTATATATAGACCCATTCCATCACCTTTTGAACTTACAGAACCTACATAGAACATATCAAAAATATGCTCTAGACAATCGCTTTCAATGCCAATTCCATTATCACTAACACTTAACTCAACAAAGCCATTTTGCTGCACAGAAAGCTTAATTATTACCTTATGGCTTCTGGAATTATCATTAAACTGTAGGGCATTTTCGATAAGGTTTTTTACGATAATATTTAAAATATTTGGGTCTATTTCTAGTACAACAGGCACAGTATCTTCTATCACTTCAATTTTCTTATCATTAATTGTGCTGATAAAAGAATCCACCACACCTGAAATGATCATTGGCACATCTGTCTGAATGTTTTTATTATCGTAGTCTATATTAATAATACTTACTGCATTCAACTTCTCTAAAATCCGCTCCATTCTCAACACGACAACCTTTAACTTTATCAGATAATTTTGGATATTGTCTGTATTCTCTAAATCCATTTCAAACAGTTGCAGCAGGCCTTTTATTCTAGAAACTGGTCCTTTTAAATTATGAGAACTCCTGTATAAAAACTCATCTAACTCCTTCTTAGCAACAATTACGTCTCTACTTCTGGACTCAACCAGCCTCTCTAAATTTTTATTAATCTTCTGTATTTCTCTATTTTTCAGTTCAACTTCTCGTTGGCTATTCTTTAGATTTTCAAAAGATTTTCTTAGAATTTGTTCATTCTTATGAAGCCTTTCATTGGCACTATGTATAAGTTCAGCCTGAGCTAAAATTTCAGCATTTAACTCTTGGAAGTGTTGCGCATTCTGAATGAGATCGTTTCTATGCTTAATTATCTCTTCGTTTTTAGCTTTAATCTCTTTTGTTCTTTCTACTACTTTTTGTTCTAATTCCTTATTATAATTTTCTTGCATGAGCTTATTCTTATTAAGCTCCATAATTAATTCTTTCTGGAAAATCACTTTCTCTTTCTCATTATGTCTGATTCTCAAAATCAAACTCACTGCAAAAAATGATATCTCTAACAGAATACCGAATTGAATAATCAGCTCAGAGTTTTCGACTCCAAAATAATTCGCAAAAAAGCAAGAATATATGAAGCAAGAATTGAAATAATACCTGCGTTTAAGACTTGCTTCTGCTTAACATTTCCATATTTTATTCTAAGGAATGAAATTGAAAAATATATCATCGAAAATGAAGCTAAGCCATTTGCCAGATTAGAAAATACTAAACCTCTATCCATAGTCCAATGCAGGCTTACTGTTTCGACGAAAACAAAACCTGTATTTAAACCAATTATCAACAACACACTCTTAAAAAACCAAGAGTCTAAAGATGAATATTTTACATAATGCTTAACAAACAAGAAATAAGCAATGGGTACAAAATTCTGGAATACCTTTAGAAAGAAATTAAAATTCGGATAATTACCGAAAATGTAATTACCTGTAATACCAAACTCCCATAAAAAATAAATAGAAACTGAGCCGAGGTAAATTGAATAGTAGAGATAATTTTTATCTAGTATGAGAATAAAAAGTAATAGAGATATTATCATCAATACTCCCAATACCGATTGGAATATAATTTCTTTTAATGAGCAGAAGAAATATAAAGACATCCATTCTTCATATGGAGTAAGCTGCCAATTTAGGCTCACTTGAGACTTCTCAATATTTTTAAGCTTAACAAATAGGGTGAAATTCTCTGAGTGAATATCTCTGAGTGAGATTACAAAATCTTTTCTTCTGGCTAGAATTTCTTTTGAACTCGCTTCTACAAACTCTCCTCCTTTTTGATAAGAAGAAATGCCATTATCTTCTATCAACCAAGCCTCTGCTATTTTAACATCATGTAGTTTAAAAACATAATCTCTTAAAACAACATCAGACTCAACCTCTAACTTTACCCACAAATTTTCTGATTGTGAAAATCGATGTTCGTCAGTGTCTACGAGCTTTTTCCAGTAACCTTTGTTTAAATCTTTTACTTGGTAAACACTTAACTCCTCCTCGCCCTCCACAAAAAAGCTTAAGTGGTTTTCAATTGCTATTGTAGAGTCATTATCTGAGTAAACAACTAACTCCTGTCCTTTACAAAACAGTAAGCCGTTAAATATCAGATAATATAATAGCAAGCCCCTTAACATCAACTTGAATGAGATTAGAAAACCTTTGTTTGTGAATAAACTGTAATCTTGAGAGAGTCTAGTTTAAAAAATCAATTAATATATGACTTTAAAAACCTCTTACTCAAATGTTTATTGTTAAAACTTATCTAGTTAGTGAAGCTAAATATTGATCATTTTCATCCTGATGTAAAAGCTCAAACTTCCATCCTAAGTCTCCAGCCACTTTTTTCATCAATTCTGGATCAATATAAAGCCAGTTAAACCAATCTCCTTTGTTATTGTGATATTCGTATTGATAGGCAATCTCTCCAATGTATTTGTCATCGCTAGATACGCCATCATAATCTTTTAAATATTGCACATCACTCGAATCAAAAACGATTTCTCCGCCTTCTTTTAATAGCGATTTACAATGATTAAGTAATTTTTTAAGACCATTAACATCTCCAGCTATGCCGATGCCATTCATTAAAAAAAGGATAGTGTCATATTGCTCTCCTTTCAATTTAAAAAAGTCTTGCTTGCGCACATTTTCAATGGCTCGGGCATTCATAATTTTTACGCAATAATCAGAAATATCTATTGGATGCACATCCTTACCCTGATCTTGCATAATTAAAGAATGGCAACCAACTCCTGCACCAACATCAAGTATTTTACCCCTGCATCTTTCTATGGCAAAAGCCTCCATCATTGGGAAATCGTCAAAATCCCGATAGAAAACCTCCACCGGCATATCTTCTATATCACCATAAGAAGTATGTATAACAAGACCTTCTGCATCTTTGCCTTTGTAATAATCCCAAAGAGCCTTTCCATATACATCTTTGTCAGGCATGTTGTATTTTTTTAATTCCAATTTACTTAAAAGACTATTCTTCGTATTTTACCATAGCTTGGCAAAAACCATCCATAGTACCACCTCTATTTACCTCTCCAATTGATACGCCACCTTGCAGCTCCCAACCTTCTGTTAATAATCTTTTCACCTCTTTTTCAACATATTTCGGGTTAGAACTGCTTATAATCTTATAATCAACAACTTTTTTGCTCATAATTCTATAATGGTAAATTCTTTGAATAGTAATTAAAAAATTTCGGCCGAAAATAGTAAATCACTCATATGTATGTTAACATATTAGTAAGTTTATTTCACTAGGTTTGAACTAATTTGACTAGATATAATTTCAGCTATTATAAGTAAAAAACAATTAAGCTATAAGCTCAATGTCACACAAAAGTCTATTTTTTTTTATTTCTTTTATCTTTCAGTACTGTTTCTTTAACTTTTGTTCACAGGCACAAAACCCAGAACTCAGAGTTCAAAGTGGACACACAGCCCCTGTAAGAGATGTTGCATTTAGTAACGATTACAAGCTAACTGCCAGTATTGGCGAAGATGGTGTGGTAAGAATATGGCATACCCAAACAGGCAGAGAGTTAATGATTCTCGAAGGACACAAAGGAAGCATAAATACCCTCAGTTTTTCACCAAGTGGCCAATTAATAGCTACCGGAGGTGACGATCATACAATTAGATTCTGGAATACACGAAGTGGCGCTAAAGAAGGTGTTTCTTATGGACATGATGATGCCATAAATAGCATTGCTTACAATCCAGATGGAAAAATTTTAGCGAGTGCAAGCAAAGACAAAAAAATAATTATCTGGAGAAGTGATATTGGAAAAGTATTATATCAGCTTAAAGAACATAGAAAGAGTGTAAATACAGTCACTTTTTCTAATGATGGAAACAGAATGGCTTCTGCTGACGAAGATGGAGTTATCTTGATCTGGAATACTGAAAACTGGCAAATTGTTAAAACATTAACTGGTCACGATGGCGCTGTTAATGCACTGAGTTTTAGTAAAGATGATAAATACCTAGCCAGTGCTGGTAAAGATAAAACCATTAAAATCTGGGATACCACAACAGGCTCTCAGAAAAGATCGCTATATGGCCATGAAGATGCAGTAAACGATGTTTTATTTACTTCTGATGGAAGATATGTGGTAAGTGCTTCGGATGATAAAACGGTAAGAATTTGGGATGCAACTACTTATCGTGAGATCAACCAATTAGGTGGACACAGAAAAGCGGTGAATGCACTAGCGTTCAATTTAAGACAAAATCAGATAGTTTCTGCCTCCGATGATAAAACTATCTTTTTCTGGGATTTAAATTCCGATAGACATGTAAAGTCTCTTGCTGGCTTTGCTTCATTCGTAAATGTGGTTAAGTATAGCCACAATATGCAAGTAATAGCATTAGGCAATGCAGGTGGAAATATTAAAATTATAGATGCTGCTTCTGGTAATTGTATCTTCACTTTAAGAGGTCATACTGAGGCCATTAACGATGTAGCGTTTAGCCACGACAATAAATTGCTCGTAAGTGCTTCGGATGACAAATCACTTAGGATTTGGGATATAAAAACAGGAAAAGCCATTTTCTCTTTAATTGGTCACTCTGCACCAGTAACTTCTGTTAGTTATAGTCCAGATGATAACTGGATTTGCAGTGGCAGTAAAGACGAAACTGTTAGAATCTGGAAAACAAATAACTGGAAAACACACAAAATTCTATATGGTCACTCTAATGGAATTAAAGATGTCACTTATAGCCCCGACGGTTTAAACATTGCCAGTGCTAGCGAAGATAATTCCATTAAGATATGGGATGCTAACCTTGGCACAGAACTAAGAACACTCACCAGTCATACAGCAAGTGTAAATGCGCTTGCATACCATCCAAAGGGCGAGTATTTGGTAAGTGGTAGTGCTGATGAAAAAATAATTGGCTGGAATACTGTAAGTGGTGAAAAACTATTTGAACTCAATGGTTCTTCTTCTTCCATTATAGATATGGATTTTGATACAGAAGGTAACTATCTGGTTACAGGTGATAACAACAACATTGTTAGAACTTGGAATATGAACCAGAAGAAAGTATCAAGAACATTTTTTGGTCATCATGCAAAGGTAAACTCTGTCGCATTTAGCCCAGATAGTAAGTATGTGCTTAGTGGCAGTACCGACCAACAAGTAAAACTTTGGGATATTAATGAAGGCGAGGAAATTCTAAATATTGTATTTCTTTATAACGAACGAGATTTTACAGTAACTACGCCAGATGGTAAGTTCGATGGAACAGAATCAGGCATTAGTAAGGCATTATACTTTGTTCAAGGGAATGAAATTATTCCTCTCCAGTCTCTTTATGAAAAGTCATTCACACCGAGTTTATGGAGATTAACCATTACTGGAGAAACAATTCCAGACGCAGGTGTAAACATCAACAGAAGTTTATCCCTCTCACCTGAAGTATATTTTATTTCTCCCCAGTTCTTTGCAGAGTCTGAAGGATTCACAAAAACCAACAGCGGCGTTATTAGTGATTCTTCAGTGATTCATGTAACCATTGAAGCTTATGACCAAGGAGGTGGAATAGATGAAATTAGGCTTTATCAAAACGGAAAGTTGATTCATTCATCAGGCAGAAAGTTTAAGCCTAAATCTGAGCCTGAAAAATACAAGCGCTTAGAACTTGATGTAAAACTATCTGAAGGAATGAACAGATTAACTGTAATTGCTTTGAATGATGATAGAATCGAGTCTTTTCCAGACTTAATTGAGGTGGCTTACAAATCGTTTGTTGTTCCGAAATCAAAAATGCATATGCTGGTAATCGGAATTAACGAATACAAGAATAATTCTTACAACCTAAATTATGCTCGTGACGACGCACAAGCTTTTGCGAAAACAATTAAAGCGGGAGCGCAAAACATATTTAAAGAAATCGTCACTTATGAGTTTTATGATAAGAAAGCGACTGCTGAAAATATAAAAGCTGCATTTGACGAAATTATCCATTCAGCCTCAGAAGAAGATGTTTTTGTATTCTTCTATGCTGGTCATGGGGTAATGTACCAAGATGATTTTTCTGAAGAATATTTCCTCTGCCCTACTGGAGTTACCAAAATGTATGGCAATAAAAGAATTCTGACAGAAAACGGAATTTCAGCTAGCCAATTAAATGAGTTTTGCCAACGGGTAAGAGCACAAAAGCAATTAATTCTGCTTGATGCTTGTCAGTCTGGTGGTGCTACAGAAATTTTTACTTTAAGAGGCCCTGTAGAAGAAAAAGCCATGATTCAATTGGCAAGAAGTACTGGTATTGCATTAATTGCAGCAAGTGGCTCTAAACAGTATGCTACTGAAGTAGAATCTTTAGGTCATGGCGTATTTACTTACTGCATCCTTAAAGCACTTGAAGGAGATGCAGATACTGGTGCATTGGATAAAAAAATCACTGTGGGCGAATTAAGATCTTATCTGGATGAGAAAATCCCAAAGATGAGTGAGATGTACAAAGGAGTAGCTCAATACCCTACTGCTTACATTTCTGGTCAAGATTTCCCGGTAGTGATTGTAAAATAATCACATTAATTTTGTGGAGCTTAATTAATTCTAAAATTAACCGCAGGCTACTAACAGCCTGCATTTTTCATTAAAAACAAAAGATGGCAATACAAGAATATAGTTTTAACACTATCATCATCATCATTACTGTAATAGTAAGTTTCTATGTTGACAATAAACCGGAGCTCAAATACAGGTTTATGTTAAATCCTTATAGAATTGTGAAGGATAAGGAATATTTCCGCTTTATCACCTCAGGATTTATACATGGTGGATGGATGCATTTATTTTTCAACATGTTTACGCTGTACCTATTCGGCAATATGCTAGAAGGCATCTTTAACTACCAATTAGGCAGCAACGGAAGCTATTACTATGTACTGTTTTATCTAGCTGCAATTGTAGTTGCCGATATACCAACTTTTATCAAACACAAAAACAATCCGGGATACAATGCTTTAGGTGCATCTGGTGGAACTTCGGCAGTTGTTCTATCTTATATCATGTTTGATCCATTAGTTCCGCTTAGACCAATTCTTTTACCTATACCTATTCCAGGTTTTATTTTCGCTGCTTTGTACATGGCTTACTCCTACTATATGGCAAAAAATGACAAAATGGATGGTATCGGACACGATGCGCATTTCTTTGGTGCACTCTTCGGTGTGATAGTAAGTGTGGGCATTCAGCCTAATGTGATAGGAAATTTCTTCACTCAACTGGCTTCCTGGAGCATTTTTTAGAAATTTTTTAAGTTTTTTTTGGTTTTTCTTGTGTATGTAAAACTAATATCTTTATATTTGCACACCTTTAAAAATCACAAGCGGGAGTAGCTCAGCTGGC
>PBYL01000212.1 GCA_002729595.1 Thalassovita sp.
CATGGCTGGGAATTGAGAAAACTCGAAATTCTAAAGCTTTTAAAATTCTATAAGCCGGAATTAATCGGTATGCAAGAAGTTTTAAAAGAGCAACTCGATTTTTTAGAAAGTAATCTAACTGAATACGGTAGAGTAGGAGTAGGTAGAGACGATGGAAAAGAAGCTGGTGAGTATGCGCCTATTTTTTACAATAAAGAAATTTTCGACCTAAAGGATGAAGGTACTTTTTGGTTGTCTAAGAATCCAGAAAAACCGGGCAAAAGCTGGGATGCGGCACTTCCTCGTATTTGTACTTGGGTAAAATTAGAGAATAAAAAATCTGGTGAAACGATCTTTTTCTTTAATACACATTTTGATCACAAAGGAGATGTTGCCAGAAAAGAAAGTGCAGCTTTGATTGCTAAAAAAATCAAGAAAATGTGTGGTGACAACAAGTTTGTATTAACTGGTGATTTCAACCTAACTCCTGATACTGAGCCAATTAAATTGCTGAAGGAGAATGAAATGATTGAAGATAGCAAAGATGTTGCAGATATGGTTTTAGGACCAGATGGTACTTTCAGCGGTTTTGTTTTGGGTGGAATGCCGCTTAAAAATAGAATTGATTATGTGTTTGTTTCAGACAAAATGAAGGTTGAAAACTACTTGGTTTTAAACAACACTTACGGAAATAATTATCCGTCTGACCATTTACCGGTTTTGGCAGATGTGATTCTATAAAGCTTAAAAAAAGCAAAAGGCTGAGATTTAAATCTCAGCCTTTTTTATAATTAACTTTTCATTTCTTTTTCTTTGTTGAGGGTAAGCTGCCATTTCCATGCGCTGTCCATCATCTCATCTAAACCGATTTTGGTTTTCCAACCTAGTTTTTCAAGTGCTTTAGAGCTATCAGAATAAATAGCTGCTACATCACCCGGCCTAGCAGGGCCAATCTCGTAATTTAGTTTTTGTTTGGTTACTCTTTCAAAAGCTTCAATCACCTCTAACACAGTTACACCATTACCTGTACCCAAGTTGAAAACTTCGTAATTGCTTTCGTTCTTTCCTTCTAAAAGGTATTGTAAAGCGTTTACGTGCGCATCAGAAATGTCTGTTACGTGAATGTAATCTCTTATACAAGAGCCATCTCTGGTGTTATAAGTATCGCCAAATACAGTAAGTTTTGGTAAGATACCAGCAGCAGTTTGAGTAATAAATGGCACTAAATTGTTAGGGCGGCTAATTGGGTTTTCGCCATTTTTACCTGTGTGATCTCCACCAACTGGGTTAAAGTAGCGTAAGCTAATCGTTTGAACATTATTTACATGAATAATATTCTTGATTATTTCTTCGCCGATTTTTTTAGTATGTGCATAAGGAGATTCTGTTGGCATTAGTGGAGTTTCCTCATTTACAGGAAGTTGTGATACGTTTCCGTACAATGAACAACTAGATGAGAAAATGAAGTTGTTTACATCATACTTTTCGCAGCACCAAAGAATGTTAAGCAATGAGTTGATGTTGTTATCATAATACCAACCCGGTTTTTCTACAGATTCGCCAACTGCTTTAAGTGCAGCAAAATGTATTACACCAGTTATGTCTTTGTTTTCTTCAAATATAGCCGCCGTTTTTTCACGGTCTCTCAAGTCAACATTGTAATTCTTAACTTGCTTACCAGTAATTTCTTCTATTCTACAAATTGTATCTTCTGAGGAATTAAGACAATTATCTACAGAGATTACTTCGAAATCTGTATTTCTAATAATCTGGATAATTGTATGAGAGCCGATATAGCCACATCCTCCCGTTACTAAAATTTTGTTCTGACTCATTCTCTGAATTTATTTTATGTTGATAGATGATGATGTTATTTTACTCTATACCAGGTTTGTGTGCGGTAAAAGAAAGCCACATAACCCCTGAGTTTAAGTGTGTTTTCGTCTTCAAGCCAAATTTTGCAATCGTAAATTTTCCCTTTTTCTGGGTCGAGTACTGTGCCTTCGTCCCATTCTTTGCCATCTTTTTCCAAGTCTCTGATAATCTCCATACCGATTACTTTCTTTTTGTAGCGGTCGTCATCAGTTGGGCATTCGTCGCATATAGGGTCTTCTTCTTCAGGATCAATTATCTGGTCTATTTTCCCATAAATTTTTCCGTTTTTTTCATAAATCTCTACAATCGACTTTTCCTCGCCAGTTTCGTCGTCAATGGTTTTCCATTTACCTACCGGGCTTTGTGCAAGTGCAATTGTACTTACTAGGAGCATATTGAGAAGAATAATTAATTTTTGAATCTTCATATTAGATTTATTTGATTGGAAAATTAAATGCTTCAACATATAAAATTACATAGTGAATTTGATGGTATGTATCTCAAATGGCTTGAAAAATAGCTTGATGATGTTGCCATCGGTTTCTAGCTCGTCTAAATCTCTTTCCATTATGTTTACCAGTTTCACTTCTCTGTAATCAAACGATACTTTTAAGTACGCATAACAGTCAACTCCAGACGATTCGTAAAGTCTCACAACCAGTTCATCAGAATACTCAGCCTGTTTTACCGATTCTATAATTACATTATATCTATCAGTCTCCAGATAAGCGACATGCTCTGGAATAATTCCTTTTTGTTTTTTGATAGGAATTGTTCTCGTTGGAATATTCAACTCATAAGCTTCTTGAGGTACTTTCCCCTTTACATGGTCATTTAAGTGAGGAAATAAAGAATAAGTAAACTCATGAATGTGCATATCTGCCAATGGATCAGGGTTTTTAGGTGATCTTAGCAAATTAAGACTGATTGTATTGCCTTTAATCTTGTGGCCGTACTTGCAATCGTTGAGCAAGGCAACACCATAATTAGATTGAGAAATATCTGCCCATTTATGCGCTACTACTTCAAACTGAGCCATATCCCAAGACGTGTTGTAATGGGTAGTTCGCTGCACATATCCGTATTGAATATCGAAAGTGGCCTGTCTAGAAAGAATATTAACAGGAAACTCAACTCTTAGCATTTTGTCAGTTTCTTGCCAGTTGATTTTAGTTTTAAAATCTATTCTTTTAGAGAAAGCTTCTATGCTCACAATCTGCGTAATGGCATAGAACATATCTTCGTAATCAAACTGGATAGATGCTCTTAACGGACCTTGTTCCAGAATCTTAATTCCTGATAAAGTAGGCGTTTCTGGTGGTACTTCTTCGTAGTAAATGTCTACATCCCAAGCATCCCAAAGTAGTGGTTCATCTTTATAAACCTTAAAGGCATTGCCTTTTTCACCATTTGCTAAAACATCGCGTCGAGCTTCCTTGTCGTAAATGCTCAAAATTCTTCCATCTTCCTCATCAAAAACTACTTTGATGAGTGGGTTCTCAATAGATGAATCGGTTACAAAGATTGAGTTTTGAGGTACAGACACTTCTGTCTCTGTGCTTTCACCAATTGTAGTATGTCCGCAAGAAGGAATATTAGATTCAATTAAGAGAGTTTTCTTGTTGTCTTTTTCTAAAATCTGATGTGGCAGAATATTCCCTTCAACATCCACTAAATGTTTTTCTGTATAAGGAATTTCTATTAGACTTTTTCTATTCCAACTCAAAGAGTTTACTAATAAATAACCTTTCTCAAAAAGATCATTATTAACCTTCTCTGAAATATAAGTATCAGCTTGCGCAATGATGCTTTCGAGCTCATTTTTAGTTTGCGTGTATTGCTCAATACTTTCTAGGTGAACCTGCGTAACAGATGTTCCCGGAATAATATCGTGAAACTGATTGAGTAGAAGTACTTTCCAAAGTCGGTCTAATGCACTTTTAGGATATTCATCCATGCAATACAAACTGAAATACATCTCTACTTCACGAAGCAATAACTCGATTTTTCTATTAAGTTTTTTGGTAAGTGCATGGGTAGTTAATGTACCTCTGTGAAGTTCCAAGTATAACTCTCCATCCCACTTCTGTAAGTCGCGGCTTTCTTCTGCTGCTTTTTTAAAGTATTCAGAAGCGAACTCTAATTTTACCCTTGGTAAACCTTCGAGGTTTTCTGCTCTTTTCAGTTTTTCAATGTAAATTCTGCTTGGGCCACCTCCGCCATCACCAGCACCATAAAGGAACAAGGCGTATTCTGAGCGTTCAGTATCGAAGTTTTTGCGCTCTAGGTTTCTTAAATCCTGAGCACTTACATCTGATCTGTAATTGTTAGGAGCTAAGAAATGAGAGAATATCTCTGTGCCATCAATCCCTTTCCAGATAAATGTATGGTGCGGGAAAGTGTTAAACTGGTTCCATGAGATTTTTTGCGTCATGAAGTAGTTTACATCCGATTTAATAAGCAACTGCGGTAGGGCAGAGCTATAACCAAATACATCGGGTAACCAAAGGTTGTCTACTTCAACATCAAACTCCTCTTTAAAGAATTTTTTACCATGTATAATCTGTCTAACCAGAGACTCACCAGAAGAAAGATTACAATCGGCCTCTACCCACATAGCACCTTGGCATTCCCATTGTCCTCTTTTTACCGCATCTTTAATTCGTTGATAAAGACCCGGGTAGGTATCTTTCATCATTTGGTATAAAACCGGCTGGCTAGCTCCAAATTTATAATCTGGATACTCATTCATTAATAGTAGCGCAGTAGAGAAGGTTCTGGCTGCTTTACGCACAGTTTCTCTCAATGGCCACAACCATGCAATATCGATATGGGCGTGACCGATGGCAGAAGCTTCAATAGAAGATGCATTGGCTTTTCTGTCGAGTTCTTTTTTAAGGATTTCACGACAAGCTGCTACCTCTTCGCTGCTTCCGCTACCATAAGTATTAATACACTCGTTGAGTGCAAAAACTAATAGTTTGTGATGTCTTGAAGCAGGAGGAATATCTTCCATCAAGTTGGTTAAAAGGTCGTATTCTATGTAGAAAGACCATTTTTCTCGGTCGAATATGGCGAGTTCTGCTTGGTTGAAAACGCCATCTTCCATAGATTCATAAGTGAGTACATTTTCTACTCCCAAGATGTTGTTTGCCCCCGCATCCACCATTAATTCTACTTTCTCTCCTCCCTGTGCTTCACTAAAAAGATAAATCCTCTTTTTAATAATGGTTTCTTTCATTGTCCACTCGATACGTTTGTTGGTAAGCCCTTGTATTGGGTTTCCATCTATATCGAAGAGACATCCTTCTCCACCAACATCTATCAATGCGACCACTTCGTATCCTGCAAATTCTTCTGGAACTTCACCTTTAAATCTGAACCAAGCGCAATCGTAAAGAGAGCCCCACTTTTTACCGGGGTTAATCTTTTCGAAAACCGCGTCTTTGGCATCTTTAAAAGGAAAAGGTTCTTTAGTTTTAAAATAAGAAGCACTCATTGGGATATTTCCCGAATAGTAACTCTCTTTTAATTTCTTTCTGAATTTAGCAATTCTGTTAATAGTAAGTTCAGTATGCTTTCTCATAAAATTTTACTGCTCTTAGAAAAAAAAATTAAGCTTTTTTGGCTGCTATGGCAGGATTTGATGTGTTCAAAAAATTTATACTTATTTTGTATTAAACTTATATTTAAGTGCCAATTTAAGTAATGATTTAAAATTTAACCTTTCTATAAACAATTATTGATGAAAAACTTTCAGGATAAAGTGGTGTGGATAACTGGAGCCTCTTCTGGTATTGGAGAAGCATTGGTAAAAGATATGGCAAAAAGAGGTGCTAAAATAGTTTTGTCTGCCAGAAGAGAAGAGGCATTAATTAAAGTTCGTGATGAATCTGGACTAAACGAAGAAAACAGCTTAATTCTTCCCTTAGATTTGGAACACGATGAAAGTTTGCCAACAACAGCCGCAAAAGTAATCGATAAGTTTGGGAGGTTAGATGTATTGATCAATAATGGAGGAGTGAGCCAAAGGTCTAAATTTTTAGATACTAAGCCAGAAGTTTTTAGAAAGATTATGGAGATTAACTTTATGGGAACTGTGGCATTAACTAGGGCTGCCTTGCCTTATTTGGTGAAGCAACCAGAATCTCAAATAGTGGCTGTGAGTAGTGTAGTTGGCAAATATGGTACTCCGGTAAGAACTGTTTATTCTGCTTCTAAACATGCAGTTAATGGCTTTTTTGATGCACTTCGAGCAGAGCTTTGGCAGCAAAATGTAAAAGTCTTAATTGTTTGCCCCGGATATATAAAAACCAATATTTCTTTTAATGCCCTCACTGCTGATGGAAGTCCGCAACAAAAGATGGATAAAGGGCAGTCGAAAGGCTTGTCTCCAGAAAACTGTGCAGCGCAAATAATTAGCGCAATTAGACAAGGTAAAAGGGAGATTTATCCGGCTGATAAAAAAGAATTGATGGGCGTTTACTTAAAAAGATTTTTACCGGGAGTGTTTTCTAAGATTGTGAGAAAAGTGAACGTTACCTAAGCTTTAATTAGGTGGATGGCTTTGTAAATGCCTTTTTCATAACATAAAGCACAAGTGCTTGATTTTTAGTATAAATACAGCTCCACAGAGAATAAATAGATGTTAATGAAGTTACTTTAGCAGAACATCACTATCACTTTTTAGATTCTTCGTGAGATTGAAACTGAACAAGAAAAGGTACTTAAAAGAGGCTCAGATTTTTACAGTTATTATACTAAATGTCGTTTTTGCGAGCCTAATTTTTTTAACTGTATTTCAGCAAGATACAGATCAGATTGTATTTTGGAAAAGTTACACCCACAGCATTGAAACAGCCACCCAAAATATCGAAATGTATTCTGGTTTGTATGACCATGTGCAAAAGCCGGAACTGCTAAATTCTATTAAAGAAGAGATGCTTTTGTTAGAAGAGTATTTGTATTATGTAAAAGATGGTGGCTACATAAAAGTAAAAAAGCAGAAGGTAAAAGTGCCTAAAATAAAAAATAGGCAAGTAAATGAGCAGATAGAAAAGCTTTATAATATTTATAAGCAAGAAGAGAATGATTTAAAAAGGAGTATCTCCAACTTTCAAGACAATATACAAACCAGTAAATACACTTCTGAAGATCAGTTTTTAGCACAGGTAGCTAAGTTTGCAAAAACCATCAGTTTAGAAAATAATAATTTACAAATACTGCTTTACGAGCATATGGGTACCGAACAGCTAGAGCGAAACATATTTATGTTTTTCTGTATCCTTTGTTTGCTTATGATTAATGCCTTTCTGATTATAAAAATCCACAAAGACATTTTTGGTACAATTAAGCTCATTACACATACTTTGCATAATTATATTAGTAAAAACCACAGCAAATTAGAAGACTTTGAGCTCGATGACATTAAAAACTTGAAAGGGGCAGTAAATGTCTTTATCGAAAATGTGGAAACAGCCTCTGAATTTGCAAAAAGTATTGGAGATGGCAATTTGGATGTAGTACCAGACAAATTGAATAAGTCTAATATTTTGGGCAATGCGCTGCTCGATATGCAGCAAAAATTAAAGCAGGTAACAGAAGAAGACAAGAAGCGGAACTGGATTTCTATCGGGGTTTCTAAAGTAAGCGACATCTTATCTGAGCAGTATAATGATTCATTTTCTGAGAAGGTTTTTCAATATACAAAAGCTGTAACTGACTACACACTTTGTGTGCAAGGTGCCATTTTTTTACTGACAAATGATGAGCAGTACTTGGAGCTTTTTAGCAGCTATGCTTATCAGAGGAAAAAATATGCTGATGAGAGGCAAAAGTCTGATGAAGGTTTAATCGGGCAGTGTTTGGCAGAAAAAGACATTATCTACATGGAAGAAGTACCAGACGATTATGTAAGTATAACTTCTGGCTTGGGTTATGCAAACCCCAGGTCTTTATTGCTTGTGCCAATTTATTTAGACGATAAAAACTTCGGTGTAATGGAGTTGGCTTCTTTCAATAAAATGCCTGAGTATTTTGTCAATTTTGTGAAAATTGCAAGGGATAAACTGGCAGCAGCCATCTCTACCTACAAAATGAATGAGCATACCTCCAAATTACTGGACGATTCTCGTAAAATTAATGTCCAGTTGCAAGTGAAAGAAGAGAAAATGCAAAAGCAGACTTCTGAGCTTAATCAGCAATATTCCATTTTAAATGAGAAGTATTTAAAGTCAATAGAAACCATAGATGAGCTTAAAAAACTTACTGAAATAAAAGCTTATGTTGAGCAGCTTGAAATTGATTTAAATAAGAAAAATGATCAACTTCAAATCTTTAAGAAAGAGGTTGAAATACAAGATAAAAACCTAGATAGAAAGCAAGCTAAGATTGAGAAACTGCAAGAAAGACTGCGCAAGTTTGGTGGCTTTACAGAAGAAGAGATTTCTATGGTTGAAAGAATTAAACAACTAAGTGATCTCAATGAATCGCTCATCCATAAAGTAGAAGAGCTAGAGAAAGAAAAAACACTGAACCAAAGTACAATCAGCTCCATTAATCAGGCAATTGCTTCTGCCGAAATTGGATTAAAGGGAGAGATTATTTCTTGTAATCAATTATTCCTCGATTTGTTTGGCTACACTTCCGAAGAGCTAAATGGCAGACACGAAAGTATTTTGTTTGCTGCAAACGATGGTTCTGATAGAATAAATGACATAAAATGGAAAAAGTTACTAAAAGGTGAGACTTTTAAATCTGATGCCCATTTTATCAAAAAAACAAAAGAAAAGGTTTTACTTAGAGCCGGTTACACCCCAGTAACTTTGCCTTCTGGCAGATTATTTAAAGTAATTATGATGATTCAGGTAAACCGTCCTGAAAACTAGGATGCATTAAATTTCACATCCCACCAATAATTCAATATTCATAGCAAAATATTGACATTTCTAATTGTTAGGTTTCGATCATTTAGTAAATACATGATTGGGCTTAGGCTAGGAGCATTGTGTAAGTTTGTTTTTCCAGAAAAAATAACTAACTTCTGACATAAGTCATATAAGAATAATGCTATTAGTATTATCTCTTGATTTTTATCATTTCTTACTTCGTCCATCCAGCTATATTTGAGTATCACTCAGCTATTATTTTTATGAGGATTACTAGCTAAATCTTAATTGATTGCAAACCAATTATCTCACCTTAAACAATGCTCACCATGAAAGTATATGATGAAAAACACATCAAAAACATTGCCCTGCTGGGAGGGGCCAAAGTCGGCAAAACAACACTAGCCGAAACCATGTTGTTTGAAGCCGGAATTATTGATCGCCGCGGTACAGTTGAAGAAAAAAATACAGTATCAGACTATCACGAAATCGAGCATGAAAGAGGCAACTCAGTATATGCTACTACATTACATACCGAATGGAGAAACTACAAAATCAATATTATAGATACTCCAGGACTAGACGATTTTTCAGGTGAGATTGTCTCATCGCTTAGAGTGGCAGATACCTGCGTAATTGTGTTAAATGCATCACATGGAGTAGAAGTGGGAACCGAGCTTATCTGGAATAATATAGATGCCTATCAAAAACCTACCATTATCGCCGTAAACCAAGTAGATCATGAAAAAGCAGATTTTCAATCTACAGTAGAAATGGCGAAAGAAAGCTTTGGTGATGCCGTAACCTTAATGCAATACCCGTTAAATGCAGGAAATGGTTTTAATGCCATTATTGACCTGTTAAAAATGGTGATGTATAAATTCCCAGAAGAAGGTGGCAAACCAGAAAAATTACCAATTCCAGATAGTGAAAAAGAAAGAGCCAATGAATTGCACAACGAGTTGGTAGAGAAGGCTGCTGAGAATGACGAAAGTCTAATGGAATTGTATTTTGAGAAAGGCAACTTAGATGAAGATGAACTGAGACAAGGGCTTAAAATCGGGATGTTAAACCACGATGTATTCCCAGTATTTTGCCTTTCTGCTAAAAAGAATATGGGTAGTGGTCGCATGATGGGCTTTATCGATAATGTAGCGCCATCTGCATCTGAGCTTTATCCAGAAAAAACTTTAGAGGGCAAAGAGGTTAAATGTGATGCAAATGAGCCAGTAAGTCTATTCGTTTTTAAAACTTTGGTTGAGCCTTATTTGGGTAAGATTACTTTCTTTAAAGTGCTGTCCGGTTCGCTAGAAGTAGGAATGGAATTACAAAATGCACAGAATGATGTGATCGAGCGAATCAACCAGCTTTACATAATGGATGGTAAAAACAAGAATACAGTAAATAAACTTGTTGCCGGAGATATTGGAGCTACAGTTAAACTTAAAAATACCCAAACGAACCATACACTTAATGCTAAAGGTGAGACTAAGGCATTTAAAGCAATGGAATTCCCAGGAGCAAGAATAAGAACTGCCATTAAGGCAAAAAGCAAACAACACGAAGACAAACTTTCTGAAGTAATTAAGGAGATTCACGAAGAAGATCCTACAATAGAAATTGAATACTCAAAAGAATTGAGACAGCTAATACTTTCAGGGCAAGGTGAGCTACATTTAGCTGTTACAAGATGGAGATTGGAACATGTTTACGGAATCGAAGTCGATTTTATAACTCCAAAAATCTCTTATAGAGAAACCATTCAAAGAACTGCTACTGCTAATTACAGACATAAAAAACAATCTGGTGGAGCTGGTCAGTTTGCAGAAGTTACACTTACCATATTGCCCTATACAGAAGGCATGGATGACCCACAAGGTTTTAACATTAGAGGTAAAGAAATAATCGATCTAGAGTGGGGTGGTAAATTGGTGTTCTACAATTGTATTGTTGGTGGTGTGATAGATGCCAGATTCTTGCCTTCTATTCTTAAAGGTGTAATGGAATTGATGGAAGAAGCACCGCTTACACAATCTTATGCTAGAGATATTTGTGTATTGGTGCACGATGGTAAAATGCACAGTGTAGATTCTAATGATATTTCTTTCAAAATTGCTGGTAATAAAGCCTTTAAAGATGCCTTTATGCATGCCGACCCTAAATTGATGGAGCCTGTGCAAGATATACAAGTATTGGTTCCAGATGATTTAACTGGCGATGTAATGACAGATTTGCAGACCAGAAGAGCAATTATTACTGGTATAGATTCTAAAGGTTTGTATCAGGCAATTAATGCGAAAGTGCCTTTGGCAGAATTAGACAGATATTCAACTTCGCTTAAGTCTATTACACAAGGTAGAGCTAGCTTTGCACTTACACCTGCAGGTTATGAAAATGTTCCTTACGACATTCAATCTAAGTTAGTTTCTCAACACTTGGTTGAAGAAGAAGTATAAATCAATTAGTTATTATTATTGGATAGATGAAAGGAGGCCTTATAGTTAAGGCTTCCTTTTTTTGTTCAAATTAAAATCTTTTAGCAATACCAACTCTCAAGGCTGAAAAATGTGATAGAAGTTTTTTAGAATCCCATACTAGATTATATTTTGCATCAATAGAAAATACAAAAGATTTTTGCATTTCTCTTTCTATACTTGCACCTAATAGCCAACCTGATCTTGTATAACTACTTATATCATATCTGGGAGTATAAGAAATCATAGTATAATCTGTCGTACGATATTTAAATTGTCTCAAGCTAAATTGCGTACCTTCTGAATGCTGCATCATTAAACCTGTAAGTGCGCTTATTTGGTTGCCGAAAATTTTAATAGGGATGGTGTATTTTATATAAGCTTGGGCATATTGTACATTATACTTTCTGTATCCATAAAGAAAGCCCTCTCGACCATCTAATGCCATAATTTCTTCATCTACAGCTACGGGTAAACCATTTACTGCTACTAAAGAAGTCGCTTGAAATATTTCTGGAAAATTACTTTGGTTGGCAACGCCAAGGTCTAAGCCAAGGGTAAAATTGTATTTTAACGATCTTTCGTAAAATAACTCGAAATTAACCCCTCGATCACCTATCATATCCACGTCAACTATTCCACCTTTGGCGCCAAGTTTATTGTTTTTAATTTGTGAGAAGGAAGTAAAAGATAAAAAACAGAAGAAAAGTAATAGTGTGATTGATTTCATTAAGAAATTGATTGTACAAACCTTATTGTAGTTTGTGTGTAGAGTTAAAATGTTTGATAGTTTAGTAATTGACACAGGTAATTTGATTTATAGCATCTGAAATTAAGTCAACTTATCTTGTTTATATTTGGCAGTACTTAACTGCTTAGAGTATAGGGAAATAAGATAGATACTATTTTTAAGGTAGTAATATTATTCTTGCACTCATTAATATCCAAATAAATTGGTAGAAAAAGTTTTGGTATAGCCAGATTATTATTTGGCTATTTGTGAGAATAGAAATGAACAATC